>CAMCQV010000047.1 GCA_945877085.1 Chitinophaga pinensis | reverse complement strand
GATAAAATCTCCGGCAAAGTTGCCCTTGGCACCCGTCCATTGTTCGGTAAAATAAATTTTCTTATCTGGATGTGCTTGATGCAGTTTTGACAAAGCAGACTCATGGCCTAGGTATAAATGAAATGCAGAAGCACTTATAAAAGACTTTGTAACAGCATCATTCAAAATCTGAATCGGATAATTTGGATTGTCTGCATTGTGATCCCAAATAACAATTTCAGTTTGTATACCCTGTTTTTTAAAGGCTGGGCCTAAATGATTTTTTATAAATGTATTTTGCTCCAATGCAGTCATTAACATACTTGGATTATTCCCGCCATGTTCTGGTTCATTTTGAATGGTGACTGCATTAATTTGCAAGCCCTCTGCGCGCATCAATTGAATGTACCTTACAAAATATTGCGCATAGGTTTCATAATATTTTGTAAGCAAATGACCACCTTTTGATTTTCCATTGTCTTTCATCCATACAGGCGGACTCCATGGGGAAGCAATTAATTTTAAATTGGGTTGGATTAATTGAATCTCTTTTAATATTGGAATTAAAAATTCCTGGTCTTTTGCGATAGACATCTTTTTTAAATCTGGATCAACTTCTCCTTCCTTTAAATCATCATAACTAAATACAGTTGCATCCAAATCGGAAGCCCCAATACTTATTCTTAAATAATTTATATTTAAGTCATTAGGCCCTTGCCCAAATAGTTCCTTTAAAATATCCGCCCGATTTTGAAGGGGCATCTGATATAATAAAGAAGCGCTGCCGCCTGTTATTGTATATCCAAAGCCTTCGATTTTTTGAAATTGAATTTGATCATTAAAATAAACGGTATCTATAGACAGCGTATTTTTGATTTGCTCCGACCCTAGCAATGGGGCTTCAATTTTATTAAGTAAATAACGTCCATCCGCACTGGTAATTGTTTGAATGAACTGACTATGTCCATTTAGCACTATAAGCCCCAGAATGCCTAAAATGAATATACCTCTTTTCATAAACAACAATTTATTACGAATAAATATACAATGAATTGTCTTAAAAAATGGTAAGTTTAGGAATGCAAAGCCAGCGACCTATATTTCAAATTCAATTACTTGGAGACCACGCTATTGTATACAAATCAAATACAGGGCAATTAAAAGGTATAGATCAAGATTTATTGGCTTTTACCCAATTTGTGATGAATGAAAAAATCAATGGGCTAAAAGATATTATTCTTGCATATGATACTTTAACATTGGTCTATGATATCCTGTATTTTGATTCAAATCCTTTTTTATTCGCGCATACAATTTTAGAGCAATTCAATGCATCTAAAAAATGTTTGAATGCCATAGAAAATAAATCGATTATTGAGATTCCTGTTTGTTATGACCTAAGCTTAGGCATTGATTTACAAAATGCAATCAAAGCATCTAATTGCAGCATTGATGAATTGATACAACAACATAGTGATAAAATTTATACGGTATACTGCTTGGGTTTTTTACCAGGTTTTGCTTACATGGGTGATGTACCAAATGCCATTCAATTACCAAGACATCCATCGCCAAGATCAAAAGTACTTGCAGGCAGTGTAGGTATCGCAGGAAAACAAACTGGCATTTACCCAATGAACTCTCCTGGTGGATGGCAAATTATTGGACGTACCCCCATCAGAATATTTGATCCAGCAAGTCCATCCCTTACTTTATTCAAAGCAGGAGATCAAATAAAATTTAAGCCAATTGATTTGGCATCTTTCCACACCTTAAATGCCCATGAAGATGTCCATTAAAATCATCAAAAAGGGCATTTCGGATCGCATCATAGATGCAGGCAGGTATGGATTCCAGCACCTGGGTATTCAACCTAGTGGACCAATGGACTATTTGTCTGCACAATTAGCAAATACAATTTTAGACAATGATTTAAATCACCCAGTTTTTGAATTGCATTTTCCTGCTTCTGTTTTTGAATTCGAAGAGACGATGTTTATTTGTATTTGTGGAGCGAATTTTGTTCCAGTGATCAACGATAAAAGTGTTGCACTCAACACACCCATTAAAGTAAATCCTACAGACCAACTTAGTTTCCTTCAACCTATTGAAGGTCGTTCTTGTTATCTTGGATTTAAAGGCAATTTGGATGAAAGTAAAAAATGGCTCAATAGTTTTAGTAGTTTCCAAACGACCTTAAATAAAGGGGATCATTTTGTCATTCATAAGGTTACTGAAATAGATATCTCAATTAATCCATTCAAGCAACATACCATTCAGCAGGTTCAAAAGAATGTATTTAATGAGCACGAAATAAGATTCATTCCTGGGCCAGCATGGAATGATTTAGCACCCGCATCTATTCAACTACTAATGCAAGAACCATTCAGGATTGATGCAAAATCCAATCGTATGGGCTTTTTATTCAATGGACCAGCGATCCATTTATCAGCACCCAAAGATTACCTTTCTAGTGCGGTCACAATGGGTACATTACAATTATTACCGAATGGTCAAATCATTGTCTTAATGGCTGACCATCAAACCATTGGGGGTTATGCGAATTTGGGTCAAATAATTTTGGTAGATTTACCTAGGCTTGCGCAACTAAATAACCAATGTCCATTTAAGTTAAGCATTATAAATGTTCAAACAGCACATCAACTCTATCGATCAATTCAGTCATGGTTTAAGCATTGACATCAATTGTGATATGGGAGAAGGCATGCTCAACGATGCTTCATTGATGCCATTCATTAGTAGCGCCAATATTGCATGTGGGTATCATGCTGGAAATGAGGATACCATAAAAAGAACTATCGAATTAGCATTGGAAAATAATGTAGCAATAGGTGCGCATCCTAGCTACAATGACAGAGCAAATTTTGGGAGAGTATCTCAATTCATTGCATTAGTTGAACTCGCTGAATTAATTAGCGATCAAATATATTTATTTGAAAAAATCACCAACCAAATGGGTTGTAAAATTCATCATATAAAATTGCATGGGGCATTGTATAATGATTGTGCAAAAGATGTTTTATCAAGTAAGATTGTTGCGCAAACAATACAAGCCATTGATCCTTCCATGATGTTATATGGTTTGAGTGGAAGTCATGCAATTAAAGAAGCGAAAGCAATCGGTTTAAGATCTGTGCAAGAAGTATTTGCAGACAGGACCTATCAAGCCAATGGACAATTAACGCCAAGATATCTAGACCATGCATTAATCACAGACCCAAATGAATCCGCACAGCAGGTATTATCGATGGTGCTGGATCAAGAAATCAAAACGCATGATGGCACAATGATTGCAGTCAATGCAGAAACGGTTTGTATTCATGGAGATCATCCTGAAGCAATTGAAATTGCAAAACATCTATTTACTACATTACAACAATACAAGATTGAAATCAAACAACCCTAATACAAAAGCTTCACTACCCTCTTTAACTGGGATAAGTTTAGGTGCCGCTTTTTTGATGGCCAATTCATTTATTGGACCAGGATTTTTAACACAAACTTCTTTTTATACAGAACAACTATTGACTAGTTTTGGATTTGTCATTTTAGTTTCTATTCTACTTGATTTTGGTGCACAAATTAATATTTGGAGAGCCATTACATTAAGTGGAATGCGTGCACAAGAAATTGCAAATTTATTACTGCCTGGACTTGGGTATCTTTTATCCTTATCCATTGTAGTTGGTGGATTTGCATTTAATATTGGCAATATTGCTGGTTGTGGACTTGCACTTAATTTATTAACTGGTATCAGCTTTGCAAAAGGAGCCATCTTAAGTGGTGTGATTGCTATTGTCATTTTTTGGGTGGATGAAATTGGAAAAATGTTAGATCGTCTCACTAAGGTATTAGGTATTGTAAAAATTAGTTTAACCTTATTGATTGTCTATGCTGCAAATCCACCCATTCTTGATGCAGTGCAACATAGTTTTGTGCCAGAACAAATTTCATTGTTGGCTATTGTCACCATTGTGGGTGGCACAGTAGGCGGCTATATCACTTTCTCAGGGGCGCATCGATTGGTTGACGCAGGCATGGTTGGACCAGAACACTTAGGCTTTGTCACAAAAAGTGCGAGCAGGGGGATTCTTATCTCTTCATTCATGCGTTTTATATTATTCTTAGCAGTAGTGGGTGTGGTGTCTCAAGGCGTGCATCTAGATAAAAATAATCCAGCAGCCACTGTGTTTGAAACTGCAGGAGGAAGATGGGGCTTATTTGTCTTTGGTATTGTATTATGGAGTGCAGCTATATCATCGGTCATTGGTGCCTCCTATACCTCCTATTCCTTTATTAAAAAATTAGATATCCCATATTTAAACAATGAACGATTATCTATAAGTGGATTTATCCTAATCTCTACCTGCATTTTTATTTGGATAGGAAAGCCCAAGGAATTGTTGCTTCTTGCAGGCTTAATCAATGGTTTCATTTTACCATTTGCATTAGCGATCATGTTAATTGCTAGCCGAAAAATCCCTGTGCTAAAACAGTACAAGTATCCATTATGGATTGAGATTGCTGGTTGGCTTGTGGTTGTATTGATGGGCTCTATGAGTATTTATGCCCTGATTGAAGCGATTATAAAATAAATCATGTACTAAAAGTCTAATTGACTTTCACATCGGCATCCAACATATCTAATTTTTGCTCTTTTGGTTTTATGCCAAAATTATAGCGGATATTGATCCCAAATCTTCTTGTATCATTTTCTCTGAATCCAACTGCATAAATACTACCTTGTCTTAATGTGAAAGTATTTTTATTGGTAAAAAAGATATCGTTCATAGATAAAGTCACGGTTAATTTTTTGTTCAAAAATTGTCTGTTCAAGGAACTATTCAATTGACCAAAATTATCCAATTCATAAAATTGTTGTTGGCCATTGGTTCTCCAAAATCCATTCATAGTGAAGGTAGAAAGCTTATCTAATTTCAAAGAATGAAAAGTAAAGAATGTCCAAGTAGCTTTATCAAAAACAATTGGTTTTTGCTCATACACACCATTGTAAACATTGTGGTTTAATTGTGCCCCTACTACTGCAAAATATGCTTTACCAGGAGGAATCACAGCGATACCTCTAAAATAAGTCTCTCTGCTTTTACCTAAATTATCATAAGTACGATAAGAAATTTGTTTATTAGCAGGCGATTGATACAACACATTTGTAAAAATGTCTTTGGTTTCGTTGACCCCAAAAGCAAAAATCGGTTTATCATCCACACTGATATTGGCCTCATAATTGGATGTGAATTGTGGCCTTAAACTAGGATTACCCGTTTCATACAAAAAAGGATCAATGTATTTTGGAAATGGATTCAAGAACTCATAACTAGGTCTACTAATGGTTTTACGATACACTAAATAGCCTCGCAATTCATAGCCAGCGATTTTTAATAGTTTACGACTTAAAAACACATAAGGAAATGCATCTGTTCGGTTCAATGAAAACGAAGTATCAGAAGGGATTTTTTGTTCCCCTTGCATAATGGTCTGCTCTACCCTAGTTCCCACTTTAAGCACCACTGCGCCCCAGGTTTTAGATCCCTGAATATACCCTGCATTAATTTGTTCTTTAAATGTATATTGACTAGTTCTAAAGTCATCTTTGATATTCTTCCCATTTAACTCTTTTTGATAATTGGCTTGATTCTTAAAATACAATAAACTTGATTTTACCCCTGTTTCAAAGGTAATCCCTTTCCACTTCTTTTTATAATCTGTTTGATAAGTATAAAAATCTCTATCATTTGAAAAATCACCAAACCCTTTTGAAACAAATCCGCCAGCAAGTAATGAATTATTATATTGTTGATCTGTTGAGGATCTTATGAAGTTATACGAAAAATCAATCGTCCATTCTCCACCCGAAGAATCTAATTTAAGCCTAGACCTTATAGATTGATTGAAATTAAAATTCGAACCATCATTATTCACCAATGACCCAATCGCACTAAGGTTTTGCTTTGCATTTTTTACAAGTAAGGACTCATTATTGGTGGAATTGATAAACGATTGTCCACTCACCCTAGCATCATAATTTAATTCAAAACGATCTGTCCAATTTCTACCAAGACCAAATCCAATATAAGCAGATTTATTTGGACTCAAAGTTTTTGCATTTTGCTTTAACACTGTGTCTATGGATAGAAAGCGATCTGTATTCACAATACTATAACCATCATTTTGATTGTACTGTGTATTCAAATAGGAATTGTATTTATCAGTGGTATTGTTTAATGTAAGTCCAATGAATTGGTTCCCATAAACCCCTTGATTCATTCCAGTATTCACGGACCCATTCAAACCAATCTTGATCCCTTTTTTCAAAACAATATTCACCACGCCACCGCCACCAGAAGCGTCGTATTTTGCAGAAGGCGTCCTTACTAATTCGATTTTTTGAATGGAATTTGGTGGTAAACTTTTTAACAAGGTGGCCATATCCGTAGCGCTCATCCTCAATTCTCTGCCGTTGATTTGGACACCTGCAGGAGATAATCCATTTAAATAAATATTACCATCCTGGTCAATGAAAATGCCTGGAATTTTTTCCATTGTCTCATAGGCATTGGTCGACGCAGCTGCTAAAGGCTCCGGATCCACCACCGATTTATCATCCTCTTGTCTTATTAAAGGTTTTGTAGAAGTCACTACCACTTCTTTCAACTGACCATTCGTTTCCTTAAGTTGAATCTTTAAACTATTTAAATTTTCAAACTTGATTGTTCTGTTATCTATTTGATATCCAACTGCACTGGTTTTTAGCCTATATAGTTTCCCGGGCTGTAAAATTATATTGGCTATCCCATTGCTATCAGCAACTTGATTTTGGGAAATCGAACTATCAATCATTTGAATAGTAATATTGGCAAATGCGATGGATTGATTTTTACTATCCAATACACTCAACTTCAGAGGAGACATTTGAGCAAACCCAAGCTTATGCATTAAAACAATCAGTATAAGACCAATTATTCTAAAATGAAATTTTTTAAACCAACTCATGAATCAACAAAATATTTGTGGAGAATAGCGGGTTCGAACCGCTGACCTCTTGCATGCCATGCAAGCGCTCTACCAACTGAGCTAATTCCCCTTTTAATTTTACATAAAAGCAAAAGAGCAACGAAAGAATCGTTGCTCTTTTTTATACAAGGCTTTTTTTTAAATTAAATTTTCTCCTACGCCGTCGATCCAATCTTTTACAGCTGCTGTAGTAACTGACTTTGGACGCTCTAATGGGAAACCTAATGCACGATCCCATGTCAAACTTGCCAATACACCTAAAGCACGACTTACTGCAAATAAAACAGTATAGAATTCGTATTCCACAATGCCATAATGCACTAACAATGCACCACTATGTGCATCCACATTAGGCCACGGATTTTTCACTTTCCCTAATGACTCTAAAATCGGTGGAACTGTTTCATAAATATTCCAAACCGTGTTCACTAATTTATCATCTGGTAAATGTTTTTTACCAAATTCCATTTGTGCAGTGAATCGAGGATCTGTTTTTCTTAATACTGCGTGACCATAACCTGGAACTACTTTACCTTCACTCAATGTCTTTTTAACATAATCAACTATCTGCTCTTTAGAAGGACTATCCGTGCCAATCGATTCTTGCATTTCAAAAATCCATTTGATCACTTCTTGATTCGCTAATCCATGTAAAGGACCTGCTAAACCATTCATCCCTGCTGCATAACTTAAATAAGGATCACTTAAAGCAGATCCTACTAAATGTGTTGTATGCGCAGACACGTTCCCACCTTCATGGTCTGCGTGAATGGTCATGTACAAACGCATTAATTCTTTGGTGCTCTCGTCTTCGTAACCCATCATGTAAGCAAGGTTACCTGCCCAATCCAATAATCCATTTGGATGAATATGTTCGTTGTTCTTGTATTTTCTTCTGTAGATATAAGCAGCGATTCTAGGCAATCTTGCAATCAAGTTCATTGAATCATCATAAGTGTATTGCCAATAATCTTTTTTATTCATCCCCTTTGCATATTCTTGTGCAAACTTACTTTCTGTTTGCAATGCCATCACCGCTGCAACATACATAGTCATTGGGTGCGTTCTTAATGGAAACGCATCAATCACATCAAATACATGAGAAGGTACATGGCTTCTTCTTTGCCAATTGCTTGTAATTTTTTTAACGTCTCTATCATTTGGTAATTCACCAATCATCATCAGGTAAAATAATCCTTCTGGTAATGGTTCATCTCCACCTTCTACTTTTGGCAATTTTGCTTGTAATTCTGGAATGGAATAACCGCGGAAACGAATTCCTTCTTGGGCATCTAATAAACTTGTCTCTGTAACAAGACCAGTCATACCTCTCATACCTTGGTATACCTGCGCTAAAGTGATGTCTCCAATCTTCTTTTCACCATGCACTTTAAGCATTTCTTTGATCTCATTAGCGGCTACTGTTGCTTTCTCCCCAAACCTGTCTTTGATCTCTTCCATATATCCAATAATTATTGTTAATAAAACGGTTTAAAATTGGACACAAAGTTAACTAAGAAATGCTTATTTAGGGGCTTTTTTGTATAAATAATAGACGACAAAGACAAAAATAATGTTGGGTATCCAAGCTGCAATAAATGGAGGTAAATTACCCTTTGTAGAGAATATGGTTGAGAATCGATCAGTGATAATAAACAAGGCAGCAATAGTAAAACCCATTGCCAAATGTGCCCCACTACCACCCCTGACTTTTCGGCCAGCAATGATAGCCCCAATCATGGTTAAAAGCAATACAGTAATTGGGGTAGCGTCACGTCTATAACGTTCTATTTTCAACTCATTTAATCCCTCAGAACCCCTTAAGGCTTCCACCCTAATCTGTTTGATGAGTTGAGGGGTTGTTAATTTGTCTTTGGCATATTTATCCTTTTCCAAATCAACAGGCTTAAAAGGATATTTTTTGTGGACATTAGGCAAATAAGAAACCAGTTCTTTTTTGTCTGTTACTTTGCGCTCCAAGACTTCGGACAATTCCCAATCCTTTTTTGCGGTATCCCAAATAATGGCTTCCGCGCGGATATTGTATACTACTTGATCTCCCTTGACAGTGTACGCAAAAAAGTTACTCCCTCTTTTGTAGGCCGTATCGTACCCATAAATTCCTGCGTATGTAAAGGAATCAATCCTAAAATAATAGTCATTAGAGCCTCTTAATAACGCATTGTAAGATGAGTTCGCATCAATATAAGTAGCTTCAAAATCGCCACGAATATTATTTGCTTTTGGCACAATCCATTGGTTGGATATCCATAACACCAAACCTAAAAATAAACCTCCAATCCAATATGGCCTTAACCACCTGTTATAAGAAGTGCCACTTGCTAAAATTGGGACAATCTCTGTTTGTCCTGCCATTTTTGAAGTAAAAAAGATCACTGCTATAAAGACAAACAAAGGAAATAAAAGTGCTATAATATGGGGTATAAAACCAACATAATAATTATTTATGATCTCGGAACTCGTCAAACCGGATTTTACAAAATCATCTGTTTTTTCACTCACATCAATGACCACTGCAATGACAGCAAAGAAAAAAATGGCAAAGAAAAATACTGCCAAAAACTTTTTTAATATATACCAATCCAGTTTTTTCAATGCTTATAATCTTTTACTGATTTGTGGAATCATGGCTGTTTTCCATGCTTTATAATCCCCGGCAATAATATGTATTCTTGCTTGTTCAACCAACCATAAGTAAAAGGATAAGTTTTGAATACTTGCAAGCTGCAAACCCAATATTTCATCCGCCACAAACAAATGTCTGATATACCCTTTAGTATAATACTGACTAATCTCATTTGGTATACCTGGATCTATTGGACTAAAATCCTTATACCATTTTTTATTTTTAATATTGATAACCCCTTGTGAAGTAAAAATCATGCCATTTCTACCATTCCTAGTTGGCATCACGCAATCAAACATATCTACCCCTAAATCAATGGCCTCTAAAATATTCCATGGTGTACCTACCCCCATTAAATAACGTGGTTTTTCTTTTGGTAAGTTTTCACAACACAGTGCGGTGAACTCATACATTTCTTCCTCAGTCTCCCCCACACTCAATCCACCTATTGCATTGCCTACTGCATTCTTAGAAGTAATGTATTCGCAAGATGCTTTTCTTAAATCCTTGTACAATCCTCCCTGAACTATGGGAAATAAATTCTGTGTATGTCCATATAAATCTGGGGTCTCCGATAATCGATTAAAGCACCTGTCCAACCAAGTATGGGTCAAGTCCATGCTTTTACGCACGTAATCATAGGTACTTGGAATAGGCGGGCATTCATCAAAAGCCATAATAATATCAGCCCCAATACTTCTTTGAATATCCATCACATTTTCTGGACTAAACAAATGCTTACTTCCATCAATATGCGATTGAAACACCACCCCTTCGGGCTTGATTTTTCTGTTATTGGCCAAGGAAAAAACTTGATAGCCTCCGCTATCGGTTAAGATAGGGCGATCCCAGCCCATGAATTTATGAAGTCCACCTGCTGCTTCTAATACTTCTGTACCAGGTCTTAAGTATAAATGATAGGTATTCCCGAGGATAATCTGTGCATTGATATCCTGCTTTAATTGCTGTTGCGTCACCGCTTTTACAGAACCAATCGTCCCCACAGGCATAAATATAGGCGTCTGGATGACCCCATGATCGGTCGTGATGGTACCTGCTCTCGAAGCACCATCGTGACTCTCCGCTGCTAATTCAAATTGTAATGCCGCCATGGGACAAAGGTAAGGTCAAAAATCTTTACTTTTGCGCTATGACAATCAACTTACCCTTTTCATCAACACTTATATCTGAACTACTTATAGGCTTATTTGCGGCAGTGATTGCCATCCAGGTTTTTTACTACCTCTTCTTTTTTTTAAGATTGGCTATATATAAGAAACCAAAAAAAACAGTCCATGTAGAGCACCCTATTTCGGTGGTGATTTGTGCACGTGACGAAGCCCATAATTTAGCCAATACTTTACCGGGTGTTTTAGTACAAGAATATAGTACCACACATGAAGTGGTTTTAGTAAATGACAATTCGGAAGATGAAACCAAATATTTATTAGATGAATTTAAAAAGTCATTTAAAAATTTGAATCCAGTTTTGTTGACGCAGGAAGCGAAAATGATTGCAGGAAAAAAATTCCCACTTTCCATGGGTATTAAATCGGCTAAAAATGAAACCTTATTATTAACCGATGCAGATTGTTTACCAGCAAGTGAACATTGGATGCGTTTGATGCAGGATGGCTATGATGAAGGAAAAGAAATTGTATTAGGATATGGCGCATACAAAAAGAAGCCAGGTTTGTTGAATAAACTCATTCGCTTTGAGACTTTTCAAACTGCGTTACAATATTTCTCCTATGCCCTAGCGGGGTTGCCTTATATGGGTGTGGGTCGAAACCTTTCTTATAAGCGTGAACTATTTTTAAAGAATAAAGGCTTCTCTTCGATCAATCAAATTCCAAGTGGAGACGATGATTTATTTATCAATCAAGTGGCGAATAGACGCAATACAGCGATTGTGGTAGACCATGATGCACATACACTTAGCGAACCTAAGTCCAGATTCAAAGATTGGATGACCCAAAAATACCGCCATTATACCACGAGTAAGTATTATAAAAAGAAGCATGTTTTTTTATTAGGCTTGTATGCGATCAGTCAATTCTTAGTTTATCCAGCGTTAATTATTGCGCTTGTATTTACCAAAGAATATATTTTGATTTCAAGTATTTGGGCTTTTAGAGCCATCTTACAAGGACTTGTTTTACGTGGTGCGATGAAGAAATTAAATGAGCTAGACCTATGGCCTTGGTACATTTTATTTGATATATGGTCGATATTTTATTATTTGTTTACCTTGCCTAGCGTATGGAAAAACCCACAGAAAAATTGGAATTAATTACCCGTTACTTTGACGATTTTACTCCTGCACAATTAGACCAATTAGCAGGACTGGAAGCGGCATACCAAGAATGGAATGCAAAGATCAATGTGGTCTCCCGAAAAGACATTGATCAAATATACTTGCACCATGTACTTCATTCTTTAAGCATTGCTGCGATTGCTGAATGGACCCCAGGCACACAGGTGATTGATATTGGCTGTGGTGGCGGTTTCCCAACTGTTCCCTTAGCGATCTTTTTCCCAGAAGTACAATTTTATGCAGTAGATAGTATTGCTAAAAAATTAAAAGTGGTAGACGCGGTTTGTGAGATGGTGGGGATCAAAAATATTGAGACCAAGCATACACGTGTAGAAGATATTAAAAATAAAAAATTCGATTACGCAGTTAGTAGAGCAGTTGCACCCCTAAAAGATTTATGGAGATGGGCGAATCCAGTGCTCGTTAAAAAACCAAATCAACCTAATGGTTTAATTTGTTTAAAAGGCGGCGATTTACATCAAGAGATTTTTGAAAGCGGCAC
>CAMCQV010000046.1 GCA_945877085.1 Chitinophaga pinensis | reverse complement strand
TATTTTTCGACCATTGGATGTTCATGATTGATATCAGGCATCTCTGTCGTGAACCATCCATCGATCATACGTTTAGCATCTGCTGCTGAATGATATGGATCAAAAATCGCTTGTTCTCTATAATGGGTTTGTGTATAGGTTGGCCATTGATGCAACCAGTTTTTATCGGGTGCGTCTTGTACTAAAAAATGAAATCTACCAAAATGATTGTACACAATATCTTGTATTAATTTCATCCCTCTTTTGTGCAAACTGTCACTTAATGCTAAATAAGCTTTGTCGCCGCCAAATCTGGTTTCTGTTTTATAGTTATTGGTTGCAGCATAGCCATGTTCGGTTCTATCAGGCATATCATTTTCTACAACAGGTGTCATCCATAAAGAAGTTACACCTAACTTTTGCATATAATCCAAATGATTGGCCACCCCTTGTAAATCTCCCCCATGTCTTAAAAAGATTTCTGATCTGTTTAAGGACTGGTCTTTTAAGCCAGGAATTTGATCATTGGTTGCATCCCCATTACTAAATCGATCAGGCATCAAAAAATAAATCAAATCGGCTGAACTTAATCCTTGTGCAAAATAAACCCCTCTATTTTTTCTTCTAGCAAGTAAGGGCCAATTAAAATTAGTTGACTTGCCACTAGTTGTAATTTTAAATTGAACATTACCAGGCTTTGCCATCGCACCAATTTCAAGATCCACTGCGATATAATGTCCATTTTCAAAATGATGTATTTTTTGAACTTTCACACCAGGATAATTGACAACAATTGTTGCTTTGCTAAAATCTGCATCCGTAGATCTTAATAAAACTTGTACTTTATTGTACTTCATATTGACAAACCAATTGCTAGGATAGGCTTCCGTAGCATTTGACTGAACTGTCAATAATAAAAATCCTACTATAGTTAAAAACTGCATATATAATACTCTTTTCATAATAAATGATACTTGAAAAATGAATTTAAAAAATGTCTATTGAAATGACTATGCTTCTCGCTGCTCTTCCTTAATAATCATTGCACAAACTAAGCCTGCTAAAATTAATAAACATCCACCAATTAGTACAGCCGTCAATCGGTCATTATTTAAATAAGTAGACATGATTTTTCCGAAAAAAATGGATGCAATGATTTCAGGTAAAACAATAAAGAAATTAAAGATACCCATGTAGATCCCTATTTTATTTTCAGGAATGAATCCAGCTAGCATAGAATAAGGCATAGATAAAATAGATGCCCAAGCAATACCAACTAATCCCATACTTACATATAACATATTAGGTTGCTCCACAAAATAAACCGAAACCAAGCCCAGTCCTCCAATGATTAAACAAAGGGTGTGGGTGTATTTTTTCCCAATACGACTTACCCAAAATGGCAGTGTAAACGAAAATCCAAAAGTGACTAAATTTAAAATTGCTGAAGTCGTGTTGGCATGCTCTAAACCCAATGTATATACTTCACTATTTGTTGCTGGGTCGCCATGAAATATCTGCGTTGCAACCCCCGTACTATAATAAAACCACATTAAAAACAAACCAGGCCAAGTGATGAAATTCACCAAGGCCAACCTTTTCATTTGTATAGGCATATGTTTGATCGAATGTATTATTTCTTGTACAATTCCTAATTGAGGTGTCTCAGTATCCTCTTTTTTTGAAGGATTAGATGGAGGATATTCTTTGCTTGTTAAAATAGTATACAAAACAGATACAAAAAATACAGCACCACCTATATAAAAAGACATTAAAATATTCTGTGGAATAGACCCATTAATTTTATCTCTAGACACATCAAACCAATTGGCTAATAATTGAGGCAAATACCCTGCAATAAATGAAGCCAATCCAATAAACATACTCTGCATGGCAAAACCAAATGAACGTTGTTTTTCATTTAAATTATCTGCCACAAAAGCCCTGAATGGCTCCATAGTAATGTTAATACTTGAATCTAAAATCCACAAGACCCCTGCCGCCATCCATACAGTGGGAGAATTAGGCATTACAAACAACAAGGCAGAACTTAAGATTGCACCAATTAGAAAAAACGGACGACGTCTTCCTAATTTAGGATGCCAAGTTCTATCACTTAAATAACCAACAATTGGCTGTACAATTAACCCAGTCATAGGAGCTGCCAACCACAATCCTGGAATTTCATCTGGTGCTGCACCAAGGAATTCATAGATCGCACTCATATTGCCCATTTGCAAGCTCCAGCCAAATTGAATTCCAAAAAATCCAAAACACATATTCCAAATTTGCCAGAAACTCATTTTTACTTTTTCGCCTGTATACGCTGTACTCATTGTTGTTGTAATTTATAATTGTTCGAATGTATCATTAAATTTTAAACCCATTAGGGATTATTGCACCTTTTTTTATGACAATGATGTGATCCTTAATAGTGTATAAAGGATGATCCACTTTTTCTAAATGAGCCCCGCCTTTAATATGTACATCATTACCAATAGAACAGTTTTTATCTACAATAGCGTCTTCGATGGTGCATCGTTCGCCAATACCTAATATGGGTTTCCCTGATTGGGTTTTTTGATGGATCTGTTCAATTGTTTCGTAATAATCACAACCCATGATATAGGCATTTTTTACCACTGTCCCTTCTCCAATTCTAGATCGTATACCAATGACGGATTGTGTAATTTCTTTAGCATGAATAATAGAGCCTTCTGCTATAATGGCTTTATTAATAATGGTACCGCTGATTTTTGCAGGCGGCAACATTCTAGACCTTGTGTAAATTGTCTTTGCACTGTCAAATAAATTAAAAGGCGGAATGTCTGCAGTCAAAGCAATATTGGCTTCAAAAAAAGAATAAATATTTCCGATATCCGTCCAATAACCATCGTACTGATAACTAATTACTTTATAATGTGCAATAGAATCAGGAATAATTTCTTTTCCAAAATCTGTTGCTTTGGTATGCACCTCATTTAAAAGTTTATATAAGATGTCTTTATTGAAAACATAAATACCCATCGAAGCTAAATAATTTCTGCCTTGTGACTGCATCTCCTCCCCTGTATCACTTGTCCATTCTGGTAAAACATCCTTATTTGGCTTTTCAATAAATGAAGTGATTACATTTTCATCATTTGATTTTAATATGCCAAATTCTGGTGCTTCTCTTTCTCCTACAGGAATGGTTGCGATAGATAATGCTGCACCACTTTTTTTGTGTGCATCAATCATTTTACTAAAGTCCATTTGATACAATTGATCCCCACTTAAAATAAGCACGTATTCAAAATCCATTTTATCTAAGTGTCTTAGGGATTGTCTAACGGCATCTGCCGTACCCTGGAACCATCCTGGATTATCAGGCGTTTGCTCTGCTGCAAGGATATCTACGAAACCCGAACTGAATGCACTAAAATGATAGGTGTTCTTAATGTGTTGATTTAAAGAAGCAGAATTAAATTGTGTTAATACAAAAATGCGATTCAAATTACTATTGATACAATTGCTAATTGGTATATCCACCAATCGATACTTTCCAGCGATAGGTACAGCAGGCTTTGAACGACTTGCGGTTAAAGGCGATAATCTTGACCCTGCACCTCCACCTAAAATGATGGAAACTGTTTCTTTAGCAAAATTTGACATATCCTTGCATTTAATTTTAAACAATAGATTCATAAACCGATTGATACGAATTCACAACAGATTCCCAACTATGATCAATCAACATGGCATCTGTGATCATTTGTTGCATCTTTGGTTTATCCTTGTACACTTCGATCGCTCTTTCAATTGCATGCACTATATCTGCTTCATTGGCATGCAAGAATTTGATACCAAATCCTCCTTCATCACCCATATCAATGACTGTGTCATGCAATCCTCCCGTATCTCTCACCATTGGAATTGTTCCATACCTAAGTGCATACATTTGATTCAAACCACAGGGTTCAATCCTACTTGGCATCAATAAAAAATCGGCTGCAGCATAAGCTTCATGTCCAATTTTTTCGTCGTAACCTATATAGGTATTATACACCCCAGGATACAATTGCACCAAATAGTTTAAGGCCGATTCTACTGGAGTTTCTCCTGCACCAATCATTAAAAAATTTGCTCCACAATTGGTTTTGTCTAATGCATGTTGGATTGCACCAGGCAGAACATCAGCCGCTTTCTCATGTACTAATCTGCCAATGAAAACAATCAAAGGTTTATCAAAGTCCAAATTGAATTTTGTGCAAATTTCTAATTTGTTTTTTTGCTTTTCCTTATCAAAATTTTGAAGTTGGTAATGATAATTGATCATTGGATCTGTATCAGGATTCCAAACCTCATTGTCTATCCCATTTAATATACCTATGCATTTACCTTGTTCATATTCAAATAAGGCCTCCAATCCATTGGACTGATATTTTAGTTGTCGCATATAGGTTGGACTCACCGTGGTCACTTTGTCTACACATTTAATTGCACTAGCCAAAGGATGAATACACCCATCCCATTCCAGCATGCCTCTTTTCCAGGCATCAAATTTTGGAATTAAATTTGATCTATCCCATCCCATTGAACCATGGTATTGTGCATTGTGGATGGTTAAAATAGTTTTAATAGATGCGAGTTGTTGATAAGCATAACAATACTTCATCATAAAAGGAACTAAGCCCGCTTGATGATCATGACAATGCACCAGATCTGGTGCTTCCTTCCAACTTTTAAGCCAATCAACTACTGCTATTTGGAATCCTATAAAACGATCTGTGTCGTCTTTGTAACCATAAATCTTTGGGCGATCTAATAATCCATGAATGTCTACTAAATATAAAGGGTACCCAAGTTGACCTGATTGTTCTTGTATAATGGTGTAATTAAATTGCCAATCCCCTAAATAAGCATCGCCTTTATGCACCACATCCCAACTTGTTTTTTCTAAAAAAGCGGTCTTGTACATAGGCATCACCACCATTGCTTGTTGCCCAATTTTTTGTTGGTATTTTGGTAAAGCACCCACCACATCACCCAATCCACCGGCTTTCGCCATGGGGTAACATTCCGCACTAACATGTACTATACGCATTAAACAATCAATTTGCTTTCAATTTACTAAATACTAGCTAGAATAATTCATTTTTTGTGGGGAAGGATTAAATAAAATTGAGTATTTTGAGGATCGATAAAAACAAACGATTGCTATGAGTCAAACTAAACAGCCAACCAATACCGGCGCACTGACCACCTTAATTGTGGTATTCTTTTTCTGGGGATTTATTGCTGCTGGAAACAGTGTCTTTATTCCATTTTGTAAAAATTATTTTGCATTAGATCAGTTTCAAAGTCAATTGATTGATTTTGCATTTTACCTGGCCTATTATATTGGGGCACTTGGACTTTTTGCATATGGTGCTTTAGGTGGAAAAGACCTTGTCGGTAAATGGGGCTATAAAAAAAGTATTGTATACGGTTTACTATTTTCAGCCATTGGAGCTGCTGCAATGATCATTGCAGTAAATGCCAATACTTTCATAGGAATGTTGGTTGGTTTATTTATCGTAGCACTTGGATTCTCTTTACAACAAACCGCAGCACAGCCTTTCGCTATTGCATTAGGTGATCCATCCACTGGAACTAGTCGTGTTAGCCTAGGTGGAGGTATCAATTCATTTGGAACTTCTATTGGGCCAATTGTGGTTGCGCTAGCTTTATTTGGATCAGCTGCAGCGATTACAGACGAACAGATTAAACAACTTAGCTTAGACAAAGTCATTATTTTATACACTGCAGTAGGTGGATTATTTATTGCAGCAGCTGCGCTTTTCCATTTTTCTAAAAAAGTACCTGCAGGTATTTCAAATGAAACAATGGAGCCAGCTGGAAAAGCATTATCATTATTAGTGGTTATGACCGGTGTATTAATTACACTGTTTGTGCCGATTTTTGATAGTTACAAAATAGACCCAGCAAGTTTAACAGATATGGGGCGTCATGATTTAGAAACCTACAGATTAAAATGGCTATTGGGCGCTTTAGCAGCCGTTGTAGTTGGTTTATTAGCAGCTAATTTTACTGCACAGAAAAATGACAAGGGATGGGGTGCTATGAAGTATCCTCAATTGGTTTTGGGCATGTTAGCCATATTTGTATATGTGGGTGTAGAAGTTGCTATTGGATCCAACTTAGGTGAATTATTAAGACAAGCAGATTTTGGAAGCGTCTCCTCTTCAGAAATTGCACCCTATGTTTCGATGTATTGGGGCAGTATGATGATTGGTCGTTGGGCAGGTGCCATCAGTGCATTTGATTTTAAAAAGAAAACACAACAATATTTAACATTCATTGTTCCAATCATCGCTTTTGGTATTGTGATTGCCTTGAACAGTATTGCGCAATATGATATGAGTCCATTGTATTGGTATATCATCTGTGTATTCATTCAAATCATTGCATTTTACTTAAGTCAAAACAAACCTGCTAAAACATTATTGATTTTTAGTTTGGTGGGTGTGATAGCAATGATACTAGGTATTTTTACAAAAGGCACTGTTGCGACTTATGCATTTTTAACAGGCGGATTGGCTTGTTCAATCATGTGGCCTTCTATCTTCTCTTTATCTGTTGCTGGATTAGGAAAATATACACCTCAAGGATCTGCATTTTTAATCATGATGATTTTAGGTGGCGGTATCATCCCTCCTATTCAAGGTAAAATTGCAGACTATTTACAATCTTCACATTTAGACCAACCTGGTTATGGAATTCATAATTCATTCTGGGTACCCGCTTTATGTTTTGCTTATTTAGTCTTTTTTGCAATTACAGTAAAAGGTATATTAAAAAAACAAGGGATCAATTACGAAGAAACTGAAACAAGTGGTGGACACTAAAATTTAAAATAGCAATTATGGAATCATATGTTGTAGGCGTCGATATCGGCGGAACAGGAACAAAATTTGGGATTGTAGATAAAGATGGGAATGTTTTATTTTCTAGTGAGATGTCTACTAAAAAACATCTTCAAGTCAATACATTCATAGATGAATTGCATGTGCATTTATCAGTAATGATAGAGAAAGTAGGTGGATTTGGTCGTATCAAAGGCATTGGCATTGGCGCGCCCAATGGCAATATTTATTCTGGCACGATTGAGTATGCGCCTAACCTTCCATGGAAAGGTATTATCCCATTTGCAAAAATGGTGCAGGATAAATTTAAAGTGCCCGTAAAATTAACCAACGATGCCAATGCTGCAGCAGTGGGTGAAATGATGTATGGTGCTGCAAAAGGAATGAAAGATTTTATCATGATTACTTTAGGCACTGGTGTAGGTAGTGGTATTGTTGCCAATGGCCAATTGATCTATGGACATGATGGATTTGCAGGTGAATTAGGACATACCGTAATTATTCCTAATGGTAGAAAGCATTCGGGCACTGATCAGCTTGGGTCTTTAGAAAGTTATACATCTGCCACAGGCGTTGCTGAAACTGCTAAAGAACTATTAAGTCAATCAGATAGACCTAGTTTGTTAAGGACAACTAATATAGATGAAATAACTTCTAAAGACGTGTACGAAGCTGCCATCAAAGGCGATGAAGTTGCAAAAGAAGTATTTGAATTTACAGGAAAAATATTAGGTATTGCTTTAGCAAATTTTGTCATGTTCTCAAATCCTGAATCAATCATTTTATTTGGTGGATTGACAAGAGCAGGAGACCTTATTTTAAAACCAACAAGGGAGAGTATGGAATCCAACTTAATTGAGATCTTCCAGAATAAAGTAAAAATATTAATCAGTCATTTAAAAGAATCTGATGCCGCCATTCTTGGCGCCTCCGCTTTAATGTGGGAGTAAAACTATTTCTTTAAAGCTAATTCTTCTAAATACTTATTTCTTCCCCAGCCTTTGATAACGTGCTTTTCTGAATGATAAGAGGATCTTACCAATGGCCCACTTTCTACATAGTCAAAACCTAGTTCATAGCCGATCGTTCTTAGTTCAGCGAATTCATCGGGGTGAACGAATCTTTGAACTGGTAAATGCTTTTTTGTTGGTTGTAAATATTGACCAATGGTAAGTACATCACATCCAACACCAACTAAGTCTTTCATGGTTTGTATCACTTCATCTTTTTCTTCGCCTATGCCCAACATGATGCCAGTTTTAGTACGCATGCCACCTTTCTTTAAGGTTTCTAACACTTCTAAACTTCTTCTATACTTTGCTTGAACGCGCACTCGTTTTGTATTGCGCTCCACTGTTTCCATATTGTGACTCACTACTTCTGGAGCAGCTTCGATAATTCTTTCTATTTGTTCTTTGATACCTCTGAAATCTGGAATCAATGTTTCCAATGTGGTATCTGGCGTTAACGTCTTGATTGCTTTAATTGTGTTAGACCAAATAATGGATCCACCATCTGGTAGTTCATCTCTATCAACACTTGTTAAAACAGCATGCTTTACTTTCATTAAAAAAATCGCTTCAGCAACTCTTTGAGGCTCGTCCCATTCCACAGGTTTTGGTCTTCCTGTTGCTACTGCACAGAATTGACAACTTCTTGTACAAATATTCCCTAAGATCATAAAAGTCGCAGTCCCTTCTCCCCAACACTCCCCCATATTTGGGCAATTACCACTCTCGCAAATAGTATGTAATTTATGCTTATCCACTAAGCCTCTTACATGTTTATAGCTTTCTCCAATAGGTAATTTAACCCTTAACCAATCGGGCTTTTTTATATGTTGTTCTGCTGGGACAATTGGTAGTTCTTGCATGCTTTTCTGTTATCGGATGCAAAAATACAAGACTTGCGCTTAAATTAAGCCATTCGTTGTAAATTTACCAAAATCACAAACCATCAATTCAACAGATATGACAGCAACCGTAACTTATGACGCGAATTTAAGAACCACCTGCCTTCACCTTCAAAGCGGTTCTAGTTTTGAAACAGATGCTCCTTCTGACAACAAAGGTCAAGGTGCGCGTTTTTCTCCTACCGATTTGATTGCGACTGGCTTGGGTGCTTGTTTAATTACTACAATGGGCATTAAGGCAGAAAGTATGGAACTGAAATTAGATGGTGCTAAAGTTGAAGTGACTAAAGTGATGATGAGTGAACCAAGAAGAATTGGCAAAATCATTATTGCAGTTACTATGCCTGCTTTGAATTTGGATGATCATACAAAGGAAATATTGGAAAGAGTTGGAAGAACCTGCCCAGTAGAAAGAAGCCTTCATCCAGATATGGAATTGGATATTAACTTTACTTGGTTGTAGTCTTAGTATTCGTTGAAGGAAGATACCCCAACAACTTACTCACTGGCAGACCCATTACATTGTAAAAATCCCCTTCGATTCCTCGAATACCTACCACACCAATCCAGTCTTGTATGCCATAAGCACCTGCTTTATCATAAGGCTGATATTGGTCTACATAGTATTCGATCTGGGACAATGTTAGTGGATGAAAATGTACCAATGTAGTTTCACTAAAAGAGCTTGACTCCATATCATTAACTAAATAGACCCCAGTAATTACACGATGTGTTTTACCAGATAGCTTTTGCAATATTGAAATGGCATCAGCCCTGTCAATTGGCTTGCTGATGATTTTATTTTCTAAGACCACAATGGTATCAGCTGCAATAATCCACTTGCCTTGATGTATTGGAAATTCATCCTTGATTTTTTGCTGTACTGCCATCGCTTTTTTTTGGGCAATGTGAATAGGCACTTCTTGCACATCCATATTTAAAGGGAAATCCTCCTCTGCTGCAGATACGATGATATCAAATTCAATATCTGCCCATGCTAGTAATTGTTTTCTCCTGGGAGACTGTGATGCTAAAATATATCCACTCATTTGATCAGATTATAGGAGAAAATAAAAAAAGCCCATTGATAAAATACCCATCAACATAGCAAATTTGATCCACTTACTTAATCGATTAAAATCCTCTCTTGAAAATGCATGCTTTAAATTAAATAAGACATACACCAGTGGTGTAATGATTGTTGTGATACAGTAAGCAATTGGAATCCACCACCCAAAAGGAATGGCATATAATTGAATGATGGATAAAACTAAAATAAGTACCATCAACCAAACGGCTACATATACTTTAGTGGTTTGTAATCCCCATGCAATTGGCATAGTGGTACAACCAAATTTTTGGTCCCCGATCATATCCTCCATGTCTTTTAGTGCTTCTCTAATCAAGGTTAAAATAAAAGCAAAACTACTATACAATAACATGAGCTTAAATAACTTCAAATCTGACGGCTGCATATGCGTTGGATGCACCAATTGAGTGAATGTAAATTTAGAAAAATAAACTACCCCAATTGTCCATGCAGTCAATACTGCAATCACCACATTACCAATTAAAAAATCCCTTTTAAAATTGGTGGAATAAAACCACAAGATTAAAATAGTTGCTAAATTAGAAAAATGAATATGTACGTATTGTTGAAATGGAAATGCAATCAATGAAAGATACACACCTCCCATACTCAAAATCAAATGCCAAAAAATAACCCAACGTCTACTTATATAAGCACCTACTACAACGCTTTTTGGCTTATTGACTTGGTCGATATTGATATCAAAATAATCATTGATGATATAACCAGCTGCGGCAATACAGATACTTGTTGCTACAATAAAATAAAATGGATAATCAGCAGTCAAAGCCAAATTGGGATATAGTGGCTTGTAAATAAAAAAATGAAACAGAGATTCTGCTAGCAAGATGAAAAGTAAATTTGGCCATCTTACTAATCTTAAAAAATGGATGAAGCTTTTCACTAGATGATTATTTAGCTTGAACATGGTCCACTAGATCCCAATGGCCATTTAATTTAAGCACTTTCTCAATCACCTCTCTTGCACATCCTTCCCCACCTTTTGCAAGGGCTTTATAACTTGAAATATTTTTTATATCAAAACAGGCATCTGCAGGACAAGCTGCGATACCTACCATCTCCATTGCTTCAAAATCAGGCATATCGTCCCCCATATATAACATGTTCTCCAATGGCACACCTTCTGTCATAGAAAGTTGTTCTAATAAGACTTTCTTGTCTTTTACTTTCATGTGTACTTCCTCCACCCCTAATTTTTCTAATCTTTCTTGCACTTCTTCCGAATAACCTCCAGAAATAATCCAAACCTTATACCCTTTTTTAATTGCCAATTGAATTGCATAACCGTCTTTGATATTCATTGTTCTCACCATCAATCCACCAGGCATCACAATTAAGGTGCCATTGGTCAAGACGCCATCTACATCAAATACAAAACAGGTTATTTTATCTAAGGCTGTTAGCAATGGAATTATTTTTTTTGGTTATCACGCCATTCATAAACCCATGCACTTTGAATCATCTCCAAATGACCTTCGTTAGATTCTTCCTTTTTACCTTCAAAATGAGGTAAGGTCAAAATCCACTCTAAAAGATCTGTGAAGCGAACTCTGTAAATTTTAGACTCTGTAAAGTCATCCCCAAACTTCTCATATAGTTTTTGGGCAATATCTTCATGGTCATTCCAGTGAATAGGTGGCTCAAATTGATTCATACTATTATTATATCTTTTAAATTATTCTCCTAAAAATTGTGTTTGGTCAGGCACAGTCACTTCGATTTCACCAGTTCCTGCTTTCAATTCGCATTGACAACCAAGTCTTGACTCGATCCTTGGACTTACAGCACGGTCAATAAAATCTTCTTCCTTGTCTGATAATTCAGCAATATGCTCCATACCTTTCTTGACATATAAATGACAGGTACTACATGCACAAACTGCACCACAATTATGGTGTAATTCGATACCCGCATCCAATAGCACTTCTAATAAACTTTGATCAGCAGCAACATTTTCAAGGGTTACTGTTTCTAGCCCTTTTTGCTCGAAATTGATTTTTAATGAATACATAAATGGTCGTTACTATTTTTTGCAAAAATAGCTTTAATGGGCCAATGGGTAAAGTACAAAGCCCCTTTTATTTGTCGAAATACAAAAAAACTAAGCTAGAGCAGATGTCGTTGGCTATCTTTGCGTTCAAATCGCAAGCATATGGCTACAGTTGGCTTTTCTGAAAGAATTTACCTGCAATATTTAAGGACAAAATTCAAGACCATCAGTAAATTGGCGCCGGCTACTGCTGGTAGGATGGCATTCGACCTTTTCTGTACCCCCTATCCTAAATACAAAAAACGAAAAGCACCGGCTATTTTCCACCATGCCATAAAGCGAACCGTGGTTTTATCGGATCAAACCAAGATTTATGGATTTGAATGGCTACCAAACAAGCCCAATGATCAAACTGTATTAATTGCACATGGGTATGCCAGTTATGCCTACAAATTTGAACACTATATTGCACCATTGCTTAAGATGGGTTATCGCGTTCTCGCTTTTGATGCACCTGCACATGGACAAAGCGAAGGAAAACACATTCATGTAGTGGTGTATCAAGAAGCCATTCAACAAATCATGCGACAAGCCGGACCTGT
>CAMCQV010000045.1 GCA_945877085.1 Chitinophaga pinensis | reverse complement strand
CCAGTGGTTTCTATGTCTACAATTGCAAATTCCATGAGGCTCCAAGTTCGCATTTTTTTGTCAATAATAGCTAGCGGCTTTTCCTTATTTTTGTAACTCATTATAGGAAAAGCAATTAGCATGGAATTGAGTAAAAATTTTATACCGGGTGAAGTAGAGACCAAATGGTACCAACATTGGATCGACCAGGGGTATTTTCACAGTGTACCAAATGACAAGCCTGCTTATACGGTGGTCATCCCACCTCCTAATGTAACCGGTGTTTTACACATGGGCCATTGCTTGAACAATACGATACAAGATATTTTAGTACGTCGTGCCCGTATGCAAGGGATGAATCCTTGTTGGGTGCCTGGTACGGATCACGCTTCTATTGCGACTGAAGCAAAAGTGGTTGCGATGTTGAGAGAAAGAGGGATTGCTAAATCATCCTTAAGTAGAGAAGAATTTTTGAGTTATGCTTGGGAGTGGAAGGAAAAATACGGCGGCATTATTTTACAGCAATTAAGGAAGATGGGTTGTAGTTTGGATTGGGAGCGCACGTCTTTCACCATGGATCCAGACTATTATGAAACAGTTATTAAAGTATTCATTGATTTATACAAGAAGGGCAAGATCTATCGCGGTAAACGCATGATTAATTGGGATGTGAAGGCAAAAACTGCATTGAGTGATGAAGAAGTCATCCATAAGGAAGTCAACGGGAAGATGTACCATATCAGGTATAAATTAGATCTGCCTGGTGAGGAGTTTATTACCATTGCAACAGTGCGTCCTGAAACCATTTTTGGAGATACTGCAATTTGTGTGCACCCCAAGGATCCAAGGTATACGCATTTAGTTGGTAAGCATGCTTTTGTGCCAATGATCAATAGACGCATCCCTATCATTGCAGATGATTATATTGAAATTGAATTTGGAACAGGCGCATTGAAAGTAACACCAGCACATGATATCAATGATTTTCAATTAGGCCAAAAGCATGGATTAGAAGTGATTGATACCATGAATGACGATGGCACGATGAACGATGCTGCACCGATGTATATTGGTAAAGACCGAATTGAAGTAAGAAAAATCATTGCCAAAGATTTAGAAGCTTCTGGTAATTTAGTGAAGATAGAAGACTATGTGAACCAAGTTGGTTTTAGTGAAAGAACAGACGCCATTGTGGAACCAAGATTGAGTTTGCAATGGTGGGTGGATATGAAGCAATTAGCTGCACCAGCATTAGAAAAAGTAATGTCGGATGAAATTCATTTTCATCCTGCTAAATTTAAAAATGTCTACCGTCATTGGATGGAGAACATTAAAGACTGGTGTATTAGTAGACAATTATGGTGGGGGCACAGAATACCAGCATGGTATGACCAAGAAGGCAATGTATATGTAGAAGCAAGCTTAGAAAAAGTACATGCCAGTTTCCCAGAAACAGTTGGCAAAGCATTATATCAAGACGCTGATTGTTTAGATACTTGGTTTAGTAGTTGGTTATGGCCAATCGAAGTATTTAAAGGCATGTCCAATCCAAACAATGCAGAAATTAATTATTACTATCCTACTAGCACTTTGGTAACTGCACCAGAAATTATTTTCTTCTGGGTTGCAAGGATGATTATGGCTGGAGAAGAATACATGGGTAAGATTCCATTTAAGGATGTGTACTTTACAGGTATCGTGCGTGATAAGCAAGGCAGAAAAATGAGTAAGAGTTTGGGTAATTCCCCAGACCTACTTGGATTGATAGATCAATATGGTGCGGATGCAGTGCGATTTGGTATCATGATTGCCTCTCCTGCTGGAAATGATTTATTATTTGATGAGTCTACTTTAGAGCAAGGAAGAAACTTCAATAGCAAACTTTGGAATGCGACCAAACTATTAAAAATGTGGGAGCCGCGTCAAAGTAACGAAGGCCCTATCCCTGAAGATGCCACATTCGCAATGGATTGGTTCCAAGCAAAACTAAGTGCCACGCAATTAGAGGTAGATGAAATGCTTAAAACATTCCGATTAAGCGAAGCTTTGAAAACGATATACGGATTGATATGGGATGACTATTGCAGCTGGTACCTTGAGTGGATCAAGCCAGGCTTTGAACAACCTATCCATGCGAAAGTATTTGAAAAGAGTATTGCTTTTTACGATGACTTGCTACAATTATTGCATCCGTTTATGCCATTCATTACCGAAGAGATTCACCATATGCTTAAAACCCAAACACAGGATCTATGTGTGCAGGAATTGGCACCAATTGGTAAAGTAGACGAATCGGTATTGCATGCTGGGGTGTTATTAAAGAATGTGATCTCTACTTTACGCGATGCTAGAAATAAAAATCAAATTAAACCTAAGGACGCGATTGATGTACATATTCAATCTGAAAATAATGCTGCCTACCAAACGATACAAAATATTTTAGCAAAGCAAGTTAATGCTAAGACTGTCGCATATACCAATGCGCCAATTGGATCAAGCATTGTGGTGGCTTTAGAGAAAGATAAATTTTATTTAGTTTCAGATCAAGCCATTGATACTGTTGGTTTAAAAGTAAATTTATTAAAAGACCTAGCACACCAAAAAGGATTCTTAGAAAGTGTAGAAAAGAAATTGGCGAACGAGAAATTTGTTCAAAATGCAAAACCTGAAGTAATTGCCATTGAACAAAAAAAGAAAGCCGATGCTTTAGCTAGAATCCAAACCATTGAAGAAAGTTTAGCGCAACTAGGTTAAATCATTTTTCAGTAATTAATTTAACTACACCAAATAGACTCCGTACAATAAATAAGGATAGTTAAAAACAGAAAAGTCAAAAAATCTAATGACCGAAATTCAAATAACACCTGCTGGCTTGAATGACAGGGCTTTTATAAGATCTGTTTCTGAACGCACCTGGCCCAGCACGTATGGTCATATTATATCCCAGGAGCAAATCGATTTTATGTTGGACTGGATGTACAGCGATGCATCATTAGAAAAACAAATGAATGCGGGTTGCTCATTTTATATTGCAAGTATCAAAAAAGAAAACGGGCTATGGGATGCTGTAGGCTTTTGCTCTGTGAGTCCCGATGATGAAAAAGAAGAAGGAAAAAATAATAGCACCGAAAAAGTCGAAGGCGCAAAAGCGCACAAACTCAATAAATTGTATGTCCTACCCACTGCTCAAGGCACTGGCGCTGGTAAAGCATTATTAAATAAATGCATTGAGGTTGCCAAGTCTGCAGGCTCTAGTTCGATATTCTTACAAGTGAACAAATTAAATACAGCGTATACCTTTTATTTAAAGCATGGATTTATAAAAGAATCAGAATTTAAATTCGATATTGGCAATGGCTTTTATATGGACGATTATGTGATGCGTTTAATGTTCTAAATCAACACATGGGTTTGTTTCACCACCCCCATGATAAAGACACTCTGCACTTGCCCAATGTTTTCCGCCTGACTTAATTTGTTGACATGGAAATTATAATAGCTGTTCATATCCTCGGCAACAATCTTTAACATGAAATCAAATTCTCCCGAGATACTATAACACTCTACCACTTCCGGTAATTCATTGATGAGCTTAATAAACTGCGTCCCCGATTTTTTACTGTGCTGATTCAGCGACACATAACAAATCACCATCAAACCCTTACGCACTTTAGCGCCATCTATTAAAGTAGCGTATTGCTTAATCACTCCATTTGCTTCTAATCTTTTAATTCTTTCATGCACAGGTGTGGTGCTTAATTGAACAGCTTCTGAAATCTCTTTCACACTCATCCTTGCATTGTTCTGTAAAAGCCTCAAAATGGCTAAATCTTTCACATCCAAAGGGACAGTTGGATTGTTTAAATCGGCAGAGGTTAAATATGTGTTAGCCGAATCCTCTGTTTGCGTCTTATTTTTCATCTCAAAAAAGTGTTTATAGGTATAAAAATAGCCTATTTTAGATTATTTCACTAAATTTTAGATATATTTTATTATTTTATCCTACAAAACTACCTTTACACTCTAAATTATTAAATATGTCAGGTTTACAAAACATTGATTTTAGCCTACCGTACAAAGTAGCAGATATTTCCCTAGCAGATTGGGGACGTAAAGAGATTCGTTTAGCCGAAGCAGAAATGCCAGGTTTGATGAGTATTCGTGAAGAATATGGTCCTAGCCAACCATTAAAAGGTGCACGTATTGCTGGTTGTTTACACATGACCATCCAAACCGCTGTATTGATTGAAACTTTAACTGCATTAGGTGCAGAAGTAAAGTGGAGTTCATGTAATATCTTCTCTACGCAAGACCAAGCCGCAGCTGCCATTGCTGCAACAGGTGTGGGTGTATTTGCTTGGAAAGGTCAGTCTATCGAAGAAGGTGACTGGTGTATTGAGCAAACATTATTTTTCGGCGGCGAAGATCGTCCTTTAAATATGATCTTGGATGATGGTGGTGATTTAACAAACATGGTATTAGATAAGTACCCTCAGTTTGTAGCTGGTATCAAAGGTTTGAGTGAAGAGACCACAACTGGTGTACACCGTTTATATGAGCGTATGGCGAAAGGTACTTTACCAATGCCTGCTATCAACGTAAACGATTCTGTTACAAAATCTAAATTCGATAATAAATATGGTTGTCAAGAATCATTGGTAGATGCGATTCGTCGTGCGACTGATGTAATGATGGCTGGTAAAGTGGCTGTAGTAGGTTCTTACGGTGACGTAGGAAAAGGTTCAGCAGCATCTTTACGTGGTGCTGGTTGCCGCGTTATTGTAACTGAGATTGATCCAATTTGTGCATTACAAGCTGCAATGGATGGTTTTGAAGTGAAGCGTATGATTGATGCGGTGAAAGAAGCAGACATCATTGTTACTGCATCTGGTTGTCGCGACTTGATCAATGAAAAGCATTTTAGAGTGATGAAGGATAAAGCGATCGTATGTAATATTGGTCACTTTGATATTGAAATTGATATGGCTTGGTTGAATCAAAATTATGGTCATACAAAAGATACGATCAAACCACAAGTTGATTTATACAATATCGATGGCAAAGATGTAATCGTTTTAGCAGAAGGACGTTTAGTGAATTTAGGTTGTGCAACTGGTCACCCATCATTTGTGATGAGCAACTCTTTCTCTAACCAAACATTAGCGCAAATTGAATTATGGATGAATCATAAGAACTACGAAAACAAAGTGTATGTATTGCCTAAGCATTTAGATGAGAAAGTAGCACGTTTACACTTAGCAAAAGTAGGTGCTCAATTAGACGAATTAACAGAAGAGCAAGCAGCTTATTTAGGTATACCTAAAGCAGGTCCATTTAAGTCTGACGCTTACAGATACTAGTCTTTAAAGACAGAAAGAAATAACAATTTCTCCCTATTAACCCATGTTGATTTTATCAGCATGGGTTTTTTATTTTCAGTACCTTTAAGGAACGAAAAATCATGATTATGACATTCAAAAAAATCAGCCTCTTTTTTATAGCCGCATTGACCATATGCAGCATCCAAGCACAACAAATTCAGCTTATTCCAGAACCTAGTTCCATACAAATTGGCAATGGCAGTTTCAAGTTGCCAAATGCAATTTCGATTCAAGTATCTTCTGCGTTTGAAGAGATTGGCAAATCAATTCATACAAGGTTGAATGTAGTGACTGGAGAAAAAGCAGTCCTTTCAAATCAAAAAAATGCCACCATCCGTTTTGAACAAGTCCAAGATAATAGTTTAGGAAAAGAGGGCTATCAATTAATAGTGAACGAAAAAGGCATTCATGTAAAAGCACAAACTTATGCAGGTGCCTTGTATGCATGGCAAAGTATTTTACAATTATGTCCACCAGCCATTTACGGTTTTCAAATTGACAAACAAATTAATTGGGTAATCCCCTATGTGCAAATCAGTGATGTTCCAAGATTCGAATGGAGAGGATTTATGATGGATGTAAGCCGACATTTTTTTACAGTGGCAGAAGTGAAAAAGATGATGGATGAAATGGCGATGTATAAATTAAACAGATTACATTTTCATTTAACCGATGACAATGGGTGGAGGGTTGAAATTAAAGCCTTGCCAAAATTAACAGAGGTTGGCGCGTGGAGAGTGAATAGAATTGGCAAATGGCATAATATTACCAAGCCAGCTTTAGAAGAACCGAAAACCTATGGCGGATTTTACACGCAGGAAGATATTAAAGATTTAGTGGCTTATGCAAAAACAAAGAACATCGAGATCATGCCAGAGATTGATGTCCCTGGACATAGTATGGCTTTTTTAGCAGCCTATCCTCAACTTAGCACGACACCAAATTATCCTTATCAAGTGAATGCCGGAGATGATTTTATTGACTGGTCTGGCATGAATGGACATATCACTGCAAAAATTGATAATAACTTGGATCCTTCTAAAAAAGAGGTCTATGAAAAACTAGACATCATTTTTGGAGAACTTGCTACCCTATTTCCTTTTGAATACATGCATATGGGCGGTGATGAAACTGCAAAAAACAATTGGGAAAAAAGTGAAGACGTTAAAGCTTTGATGCAAAAAGAAAATTTGAAAAATCAAGACGAAGTGCAAAGTTATTTTGTTCGTCGTGTAGAAAAGATCATGCAGTCCAAAGGAAAAAAATTAATGGGATGGGATGAAATACTAGAAGGTGGATTGGCACCAGAAGCTGCTGTGATGAGCTGGAGAGGTATCAAAGGTGGTGCAGAAGCAGCAAAGCAAAAACATCCTGTAGTGATGAGTCCTAGTTCACATAATTACTTGGACTATTATCAAGGCGAAGCCACTGCTGAAGGCGCGGTCTATGCTGGATTAAGAATGAAGAAGACCTATAGTTTTGAACCAGTGCCAGAGGGCGTAGATGAAAAATATATTTTGGGTAACCAAGGTAATTTATGGAGCGAGCAATTACAAAATATTAGAAATTTGGAATACATGGCATGGCCAAGATTAATGGCGGTTGCTGAAGTAGCATGGTCTCCAAAATCAAGCAAAGACTGGGACAAGTTTGCTAAAAAAGTAGAAGGTCATTTTGCCATATTAGATACCCTTAAAATTAAATATGCAAAAAGCATCTACGATCCTATTGTGACAACCACTTTAAATACAAAAGGAGAATACTTTGCAAGTATGGAAGGAGAAGTCGCTGGCTTAGATTTTTATTACACCATAGACGAATCTATGCCAGACAATTACAGCAATCATTATAGTGGTCCAGTATCTATTCCAGAAGATGTAACTGTAATGAGAATAATCAGTTACCAAAATGGTAAACCAATTGGTAAGCTATTGAATATTCCAATGAGTTCCCTAAAGCAAAGAGCTGTTAAAGTCTTGTAAACAAAAATGTATAAAAAAGGGATCGCCTTATTGATTGTATGCAACCTATTTTGGCAAATCATTTTTGCCCCAACTATTTTTGCGCAAACGAAATTAATTGACAAGGTAAAGAATGCCATCACAGGAAAATCCTTATCTATGACAGATAGTAATAGGATCTATTTATTCAATAATATTGCTACCCTCAAATCCTATTCAGGAAAAAGAATTAATAGCATCACCATTGAACAACATAATTTCTTAATAAGTATTGATTCAATGGAATCAAACTTAAAAGATATTTTTTCTAAAATTGGCAATAAGCTACAATCCAACTCCAAAAGCAGGGCTATTAGAGAGAATATATTTTTTAAAGAATGGGATTTGTTCGACCCTTCTATTATAGCGTATAACGAAAAATGGCTGAGAGACTTAAGTTACATACAAGATGCTAAAATAATGGCAATGATGACCCCTTATGATACCAACCAGGTTGATATCATTGTGGTAACTAAAGACCTATTTTCCTACGGAGGAGAAGTATTGATTAATAATAAAGATGCCTATGCCGCAAAGCTGAAAAATATCAATTTTTTAGGCAGCGGGAATAGTGTTCAAGTTATTCAAAATTTTGAGAACAAAAGGAACCCGAAATCTGGATGGGGATATGATGTTGGATTGAGTAACATTTTAGGGACATTCATTTCGGTGAATGCTGGCATGAACCAATTTGGCAATAACCTAGCCAATAATGTTTTATCTGCCAGAAAAAATTATATCAGTGTGCAAAGACCCATCCTCCACCCCAATAGCAAATGGCTTGGTGGATTAGAATACTTGGAAACTGTGAATGAAAATGTATTTCCAGGTAAATGGGATACTATTTTTGACCAACAGTTAAATTACAATTTAAAGCATAAAGATATTTGGGTTGGCTACCAACTGACTAAGAAAAAAAAGCTTATAAAAATAAATGAGGATAGGCAGTTTATACAATATAGGCATCTTGAAAATAGCTTTAAAGAAAGACCCATTGACTATTTATTACAATTAGACAGGAACTACCAAAATCTAAAAGCAGATTTTTTATCCTATACAATTGTTAGACAATCTGTTTATCGAACAAGGTATTTATATGGCTTAGGAAGGTATGAGGACTTGCCAATTGGTCGATCCTTGACATGGACAACCGGCAGGTATACAATCGAAGGGGACAAAGCGCCCTATTTAGGATTTAAGTTTGAACAATTTAAGCTTTCAAAAAAAGACAACTATACGCATATCATTACAAATTTAGCAAGTAGTTATATGGATAAAGCTTTACAAGACTTTAGATTCTTAGTAAGCCTAGAACAATTTAGTAAATTAAAATACTTCAATAATGGTTATGGGTATAGACAAATTTTAAATTTTAGTTTTACACAAACCTTAAAAAATAAATACAATGAAGCACTAAGAATCAATAGTATTTATGGTATCCCTCAATTGAATAGAGAGCAAATTAAAGGTGGTACAAGAATTTCTGGTAACTGGGAATCGGTCATCTACAATAACCGTGCATTCTGGGGCTTTAAATCTGCCCCATTTGTTTTTGGCAATATGACCTATATCCGAACCATGGGTGATCCCATCTTAAAAGGAGATATCTATACAGCCATTGGTTCTGGCATGAGGGTTAGAAACGAGAACCTTGTTTTTGGGACCATCGAACTAAAAGGATGTTATTTTCCAAGAACAAATAAACAGCTAAGCCCCTGGAATTTTAGCCTTATTACCAACCTCAGGTACAAGTACAATTCAAATATCGTTGAGAAGCCAAATTATGTTGAAATAAACTGATTTTTATTCCTATTGACTCAACCATTCAGGTCAAAAATTGTTAATATAACTATGGTTCAAGCATATAATTTTTTAGCAAGTTGGCAGTTATTTCCTGAGAAATGTGATTTCGAATATCAAATAGTTCCAAAATCGGGTAATTACAAAATTGAGACTGTTTCTAATGGACATTTATTGAGTTTTAGCCACAATTGGGTCAACTTAGAAAACGATGCATTTTATGCACAATACCAAGTGAATCCCAATGGTCAACCCATGGCATTTGACAATACTGAATTAGCCAATACCATTAGCGCGGAAATCAACAATGCTTCTTGTTTAACAGTGCATTTTTATAAGGAGGATACACTAAGTCTTAAAGTAGTGCATGAAATTTTGGCGAACGGTTTTTTAAAAGTAACGCAAGAAGGTTTCAAGGAAGATCAAACGCCTTTCAAAAACATCGAAGTATACCATAAGCAATTAAGTGTATTACCCTACGCATCTTCTGCTGGAAGTGTGGCCATTCGTCCTACTAAAGAAGGGATGATTAAACACAAAGCGCTTTCTGCTATGGAGGATCAAACCAATATGCAGCTCAATCAAATTAAAGAGCAAATAGAATTACTTGCAAGACAAGCTCAGGAAATTCGTAAAAGAAAAGAATTGAGCATGATGATTTACGAAGCAAAAATTACTTTCAAACCACAAATAGGTCAAGTGTACCATGTGTATGAAAAGCAAGACGGATCGCATGTCTTGTCGATGGTGGCGCCGCATGAATGGGGCGGTGGCGCAGGTCCTTTCGCGCAATTTATTGCTACAGTTAAATTACTAGCAGACCATACCTGGATTGAAGTTGCAGCTTAATAATTTAGTATTATAAGCTAATTACTTCATTGAAAATTTCTTAGATTTAATACCCGTACTTTTCTAAAATTGCATCTACCCTTTTTTCGACTGCTGCGTCTTTCAATACTGGTGGCGCATGATGTGGTTTAATAGTCGCATCAAAAACCAATGGCCCTTTTGCACCCCAGTGCTTATTGACTGTAAATGCATCAATTGCTTCTATATCATGCGAAGGATTGGTTCTTGTAAATGCAGCCCATAAAAAATTATTGAGATCGCTCGCCATCCATCTTGGATCTTCGGTTCTAATAATGAACACCACGCCTTCTTGTGCTAATAGCGCTTCTCCCTGCCCTATTAATGCACTTTGTAAAGCTGTTGTTGTATAGGCAGATGCGTTGACTGCAATCACTCCTGGCATGACTAGGCTTGCATCCATATTTAAATCCAATAACCTAGTTGGAACAGTGGTTGCTAAATTTCTTTTTACATCGCCATAGGCAGCAATCACCACTTTTGATCCTGCATTTAAACCTTCCCCAGAATAATCTAAAGTATCCATAGTGGTTTTAGTGTAAAAATGAATATCATTACCAAGATCTAGTCTTGACAAAATATATTCAAAATATGCCTGCACATGATGTGTTGATAATTGATTGGTATCGTCCGCAGTGATGAAAACAAATTTGGCTAAACTCAATTGACCAGTACCTAAAATATGATTGGCAATGGTTAAAATCTCTGCCGGTTGTTTCGTCGTTAAATACGGTGTATATCTTTCACTACCAATCGCTAATAATAAAGGATGTACGCCTGCTGCATCTACTGCATGGACTTCTTTTAATCCTGGAATCTCATTGGATACTGCAGTACCCGTCATCGCATGAATCAATTGTCCAAAACTAGTATCCTCTTGCGGTGGTCTTCCTACCACGGTGAAAGCCCAGATGGCATTTTTACGAGCATACACTTTATGCACACGCATTAATGGAAAACTATGTTCAAGACTATAATAACCTAAATGATCTCCAAAAGGTCCTTCTGGTTTATTCTCTCCAGGGTAAACTTCTCCAGTGATCACAAAGTCAGCGTCTGTACTCAAACAAAATCCGTCTTTATACGTATATCCAAATCTTTTTCCTGCAAGTACGCCTGCAAAATTCATTTCACTTAATCCTTCTGGTAGTGGCATCACAGCCGCCACACTATGTGCTGGTGGTCCACCTACAAAACAACTTACTTTCAAAGGCATGCCTTTTTTATTAGCCTTTGTTTGATGTACCCCAATCCCTCTATGTAATTGATAATGCAACCCAATTTCTTTGTCTAACTCATACTCGTTGCCCGTTAATTGAATCCTGTACATCCCTAAATTACTATTGGCAATACCTGGCTTGTCTGCGTCTTCGGTATATACTTGTGGCAAGGTAACATATGCACCTCCATCCATAGACCAATGTTTGATCAATGGCAAATCACTAATTTTTATTTCTTCGTAAGTGACTGGCTGACTGATTGGATTTCTTTTCGGCAATGCATTGATGGCTGCAGGCAATGCACTCAATGCAGCCAAAGGATTTTTTATTGCAGCGACAGGATCAATTTTAATTTCAATTAATTTTTTCACCTGAGGCAAAGTAGCCCTAAAAATAAATTCACTTCTTTCTAATGTGCCAAAAATATTGGATGCTGCCCTGAACTTAGACCCTTTTACTTTTTCAAATAAAATGGCTGGTCCTTTTTGTTCATGAATGCGCAAATGGATTGCCGCCATTTCCAGATGAGGATCTACTTCTTCTTTAATACGGAGCAACTGACCATTGCGCTCTAAATCCGATAAACAAGCTTCTAAATTAGAATAAGCCATCAGGTGATAATTAAGATGCAAAATTAACTTAAATTTGCTCATGACTCGTTTAAGTGTAAACATAAATAAGATCGCTACTTTAAGAAATAGTCGTGGAGGCAATAATCCCGACCTATTAAAAGTAGCTTTGGATTGTGAGCGTTTTGGCGCAGAAGGGATTACGGTGCATCCAAGACCTGACGAACGACATATTCGTTACCAAGACGTTTATGATTTAAAGCAAAATATCCATACAGAGTTCAACATCGAGGGCAATCCCAAAGAACAAAAATTTGTAGACCTTGTTTTGGCCAACAAGCCGCATCAAGTGACACTGGTTCCCGATACATTGGGTCAATTAACCAGCGACCATGGTTGGGATACCATTGCAGAACAAGCTTATTTAAAAGAGATTATTGCGGTGTTTAAAAAGGCAGACATACGCGTATCTATTTTTGTAGACCCGAATGAAAAAATGGTAGAAGCCGCAGCCACAACTGGAACTGACAGAATAGAATTATATACCGAAATGTATGCGAAGCAATTTGCTGCGGGAAATAAAGAAATTGCCATTGCGCCCTATGTGAGCGCTGCAGCCTTGGCAAAAAAATTAGGACTAGGCATTAACGCAGGGCATGATTTAGACAGATACAACCTATCTTATTTAATTCAATCCATTCCTAGTATTGATGAAGTTAGTATTGGGCATGCCCTCATCAGTGATGCTTTATACCTTGGACTTGAAAACACGATCCAGCTCTATAAACGTGCTTTAGTATAATTTATAGTATCCAAATTAGCTTATAATTTTAGCAATAAGGGGCTATTTGATTCCTATTTAAACATGAATTTGTATCTTGCATCAAATACATTTTATGGCCAACCAACCAATTGTAGGGATTATCATGGGAAGTGACAGTGATTTAAACATCATGCAAGCTGCTGC
>CAMCQV010000044.1 GCA_945877085.1 Chitinophaga pinensis | reverse complement strand
TATTAAAAGGGATTGAGGTAAAAGCAACGATATTAAGTATTGGTGGTGAAACAGATTTGGAAAAAGGATTACAAAACGCAATTGATCAAAAAGACAGCGTAGGGGGCATAGTTGAATGTGTTGTGAAAGGACTACCAATTGGATTAGGTGAACATTTCTTCAATTCTGTGGAGTCTTTAATTAGCCATGCAGTTTTTGCGATTCCTGCAATTAGAGGTATCGAATTTGGAACAGGATTTGCTGCAGCAAACATGTTTGGAGTGGAGCACAATGATGCCATTATGGATGCTACTGGCAAAACAAAAACAAACCATGCAGGTGGCGTGGTGGGGGGATATACCAATGGCAATGACCTAGTGTTTAGAATTGCAGTAAAACCTACCTCTTCTACTCCAAAGTTGCAACATACCTTGAATTGGGAAACCAATGAACAGGAAGATTTTTCGGTAAAAGGCAGGCATGATTTATGCATTGCTTTAAGAGTACCCGTAGTACTAGAAGCGGTAACGGCGATTGTCCTAGCAGATCTAATGACGATCGATCAACGTATACCAAGAGTTATTCATCATTAAAATTAAAAAGAATGGAAAGCGAATTTATATATCATGTAACAACAGCTAAAGAATGGGAAGAAGCGCAAATAAAAAAAAGTTATTTGCCAAAAGATTATGCAAAGGATGGATTTATACATTGTTCTATTGAAAGACAAATAGAAGGGGTGCTTGAAAGGTTTTATCAGGGGCAAACTGGTTTAGTGAAATTGAAAATTGAAAAAGCCAAAGTGCAAAGGCCAGTTTTATTTGAATTGGCAGAGGATTTGAATGAGTTATTCCCACATATTTACGGCCCATTAAATTTAGACAGTGTGGTGGCGGCCATACCTATTTAAGCAAATAGCAATTTTAAAACGTAGACCCATGAAAAAACAGATCCTTCAGTCAATTGTTTGCGTTTATTTAATATTGATTTGTGGTGCTATTCAGGCACAAAAGATTCATTCTAATACACTAACAACAGAGAATTATTTGGATAGTGTCAATATCAAAAAGTATAAAAACAAGATTGATACCAAAAGAATTAAAATTGAAATCAATCATATACAAGGAATTTCAAGTTTTTACAGTAAAAATTTTAATGGCACATTGACTTCTACAGGGGAGCGTTTTTACAATAATAAGTTCACCGCAGCCTGTAATTTATATAAGTTAAATACAATCGTAAGGGTCACTAATTTAAGGAATGGGAAGACCGTGCTGGTGAGAATCAATGACCGGATGCACCCCAATATGTTGAAAAAGGGCAGGGTTATAGATTTAAGTCAATCTGCAGCTAAACAATTGGTTTTCAGTTCAAAAGGACTTGTAAAAGTAATGGTAGACGCTATTGGGTATTCCAAAAAGAACCCTAAAATAGACGATTAAATAGGTGTAGAAAAATTTCAATAATTCGCTTTTAAGGCCTAAATTTGTGAGACATTTAACAAACATTTATATGAAGAAATTATTATTTTCTCTAATCGCTTTGGGTTTTATTTTTAATGCTCATGCTCAAACTAGCAATGGCGGTAAGAAAAAAACTTTCTTGTCTGCAAGGTACACTGCAATAGATTTTAAAACCCCTTCTTTAGTTAATCAAACTTCAATTGGTCAGGTTTTAAGTGATAAGAAATGGTCACAGTTACCAGATACAAAAAAAGCAATTGGTTTAGGAATGATTCGTTCATATACTGATCAAATTGATATGTTCACCAATGTTGATTTATCAATCACTACAATGCCAGGTATCACAATCAATGCATTTAAAGGGTATACTGAATATTTATATGCTTCAGTTGAAACTGGAATGAATGTAAAAATGTTTAAAACAGACAAAAGAGTAAATCCTTATGTTTCATTTGGTTTAGGTGTTAGAAGTTTCAATTTTTACAAATATGGTGCTTATGCTCCATTGGGATTAGGAATACAAATCAAAACTTGTAAAGGTTCAAATTTGAATATTACGTCAAATTATGCAGCTAAGATGTCTAAGTCTTTTGTACCTTCTTACAACTATGGAATTAGCTATAACTTCATGTTGAACTAAATAAATTAAAATGTATAAAAAAGTAATTGGAGTAACCATTATTTTATTTGCTTCATTATTTTCCGATGCGCAAGATCAAAAAGTAAATAAAAATAAACCAGCTTCGATTGCTTTAAAAGCATCCATACTGAATTTTAAGAAAACCCCTCTAACAGAGGGGTTAACTGTTTCTACCCCAGCTGTGGGACTGCAATTTTTTAAAGGGATTGCACCAAAATTAGATGCTGTTATAAACCTGGATCTTAGTTCATTAAAATATCCATATTATGTTTCGTTAAAGCAGCCAAAAGCTTCAAATAATTCAGTTTATGCTGCTTTGGATACACGTGTGCATTTAAAGTTAGGGGATGATAATAAATCAATGCTACCTTATGCAATATTAGGCCTTGGTGTAGCAAAAGATGCTGAAAATTTTACAGCTTATGCGCCAATGGGGCTTGGTCTTCAATTTAAAGCTAAGCAAGGGTCTTTCTTAAATTTATTTGGTACTTATAATGCAGAGGCTACAAAGCTGACTAAAATGCACATGAATTATGGTGTTAGCTATTCTTTCCCTTTAAAGTTGAAAGAGAAAAAAGCGATCGCATTACCAACTGCACCTATTCAAGTAGACCAAGATGATGATGGCGTATCTAATGAAAATGATGACTGTCCAGAAAGAAGTGGTTTATTAAAGTACAAAGGATGCCCAGTTCCCGATGAAGATGGGGATGGCATCAACGATGAAAATGATAAATGTCCAAATGCTGAAGGTACAGTTCAATATAGAGGATGTCCAGTTCCAGATACAGACAAAGATGGTATAACAGATGACAAAGATGCTTGTCCAACAGTAGCTGGATTACCAGCTTACAAAGGCTGTGCCATCCCAGATACAGATGGTGATGGCATAAATGATGAACTGGATCAATGTCCTACTATTGCAGGGATTGCAGGTAATAATGGCTGTGAAGACCTCCAACCTAAGTTAAATAATATTGCTGCTGCATTGAAATTTGAAATTGGGCAAGCAAATATTGCAAATAAGTTATTACAAAGTTTGGATTCATTGGTGCAAATCATGACACAATATCCTACTACAAAATTATTGATTACTGGCCATACAGATAATACTGGCTCAAGAAAAATCAATGAACAATTGTCTTTATCAAGAGCAAAGAAAATACAAGAGTATTTAGTTAAAAAAGGACTTGCAGTTAATAGAACATCCATACTTGGTATGGCAGATACACAACCTATTGCTAGCAATGAAACAATGAAGGGTAGAGCTCAGAATAGAAGAGTGGACTTGACTATACAATACTAATTGTGCTTTCGATTTCCCATCAGCAGCCTATATTTAGTTAGGATCAATATCAATGATAATTTGAACAGACTTGTACCTTGGATGCACTGAGATCAATTGAATAAAATGTAATAACTGTTTTTTTGCAATTGTCAATTGCTTTGGCTGTTTGGTTATTTTAACACATAGCTCCCAAATATATTTATTTCTGATTCTATTGATAATGGGTTGAGCTGGCCCCATGACTGTTTTTTGAATGTTTGGATCCAAAGATTTTAAAAAATGATTCGCTGCTTCTTCTGCAATATGGTTTTCTTTATGTTTAAATAGAATGCTCATCAACCTACTAAAAGGAGGATATGCAAAGTGTTTTCTATTATTGATCTCGAATGCATAAAAAGCAGGGTAGTCATGTTCTTTTACAAAATCAATCACTGGATGGCTTGTTTGACTTAATTGCACAATCACTTTACCTTGATCGTTTTTTCGACCAGACCTTCCACTTACTTGTTCCATCATTTGGAATGCCCTTTCATTCACCCTGTATTGATTAAAGTTCAATAGACTATCTGCGTCTACAATCCCCACTAGGTCCACATGTTCAAAGTCTAATCCTTTTACTACCATTTGTGTTCCAACCAATACATCTATTTCTCTTCTTTCAAATTGTTGGATTAAATGATCATGTTCATTCTTGCCTTTAATATTATCCAAGTCCATTCTTGCAATTCTAATATGTGGCAAGGCCAATGCTAATTTTTCTTCAATTTGTTCGGTACCAAAACTCTTTTGTTTGAAACTTTGTTTGCCACAGGCTTCACAGGTATGCACAACCGGATAAGCAGCTCCACAATAATGGCAAGACAGCATATTTTTTCCTTTATGCAAAGTCAGACTGACATCACATTGTTTGCAATGTGGTATCCAGCCACAGGTCTCACAAATCATATAAGGCGCGTAACCTCTTTTGTTTTGAAATAAAATGACTTGTTTATTTTTTGCAACAGTGCTTTGTATCGCTTCTAATAATTGCGGCGTTAATATGGCAGATTGTTCGCTTTGTTTTTTTGTATCCACAATTTGCATTTGTGGCAATGCACCTTCACTGAACCTTTCTTTCAAATGGTAGTAGCCAAACTTATTTTGCATGGCATTATAATAAGTTTCAATAGATGGTGTAGCAGAACCCAATACTACTTTTGCACCCAACTGATTGGCATAATAAATGGCGGTATCTCTGGCTTGGTATCTTGGAGCTGGGTCTTGTTGTTTGTAAGAAGCATCATGCTCTTCGTCAATGATGATTAAGGATAAATTATGATAGGGCAGGAATAAGGCCGATCTAGCGCCTAATACAATTTTAATTTCACCAGACTTAACTTTATTCCAAATTTCAACCCTTTCATTGGGATTGAATTTCGAATGATAAATAGCAATTTTCCCTCCAAAATATTGTTTAAGACGTCGAATCATTTGCGCTGTCAATGCAATTTCAGGTAGCATATACAAAGCCTGTTGATTGGACTGAATGGCCTGTTCTATCAAAGCAGCATAAATTTGGGTCTTTCCACTTCCGGTGATGCCATGTAGCAGATTGACCGAATGTGTTTTCATTTGTTCCAAAATGGAATCGTATGCAAGCTGCTGTGCGGCAGATAATTGATGTAGGTTGGTATTACCCAAACTTAGATCAACGGCCAAGCGATCTATTTTTCTTTTTTCAACTATAAGAATACCTTTTTCAATCAATGCTTTTAATTGTGCATGTGCAGCACCCGATTTTTCAAGTAATGCTTTTTGTTGCACCTGTCCTTCTGTTTTTTGAAGGTGTAAGAAGGCAAGTAAGAGGGCTAGTTGTTTTGGAGCCCTGGTCCAATCATTCATCAATTGTTCTAATGCAGTTTCAGTATGATAATTGGGATGCAAATGCAATAGATTTTCTACTTTAATAGTATACTTGTCATGCATTGTTTCCTCTACCGAACAAATGCCTTTTTGAATAAGTTTATTAATGATTGGATAAACCGATTTTTTATCTAGTAGCTTTTGTATTTCAACTAAGCTCAATTGTTTTTTTATTTGCAATGCCTCAGAAATAATATATTCTGTATCACTTAAATTTTGACCATCAATCGCTGCATCTTCATTTAAAATAAAAACACTTTCACTCGAAATTTTTAAATGACTTGGTACAGCAGCTTGCATGACTTCACCTTCCGTACACATATAATAAGCTGCCATCCATTCCCATAATTGTAATTGCGCTGGATAAACAATGGGTGCATCATCCAAAATGCCCAATATAGGCTTAGGGTTGAATCCAGCAGGTTTTTCTGTTAGGATTTTTTTTATAATACCTGCATAACGCTTATTAGAACCCAACATCACTTCCACACGCATACCAATCATTACCCCATCGGCTAATTCAGTGGGGATGGCCCAGGTATAGTTTTTTGGCAGGGCTAATGGTATGATGATTTCGGCGTACATATTGGGCTACAAAAATACATTAAGAAGCTGGATACTTACGATATCTTCTTAATCCATCATCCATCATTTGGTGTACTTGTTGCTTCAAGATTTCAAGGTCATCGAGGCTATAATTATCCACATAAACAGTCGGCAAATAGACCACGCGACAGAGGCCTGGGCTAAGGCTAAAAATGCTGCTAAAATGCATTCTGTCAACAGAATCAACCATTAAAACGGGTTGTATTGGTACCTGCATTTCAATTGCTAATTTAAAAGCGCCATTGTAAAAATCCTTTAATGGTTTTTCGTCCGTCATACTAAATGTACCTTCCGGAAAAATAAAAATCGAAATTTTATTCTTTAAAGCCTCTTTTAAATTTTGAAGACTCTGAGCTCTTTTTTCTGGGTTGGATCGATCCACCATAATCACGATATGTCTATAGAATAAACCGAATAGCGGAATTTTTGAAGATTCAAATTTCCCCAAGGGCTTAATGGGTTGATGTTTCAACTGGACAATGGGCGGGATATCCATGTATGAATTATGATTGCCAACAAAGACATGTGCTTTATTAAAATGATGGATCCCCTCGTAAATTTCTTGATGGCGCATTCCTAAGAATAGGTACAAAGTTTTAGAAAAATAACGACCAATTTTATAGATGCCGATGGTTAAATATTTGTAACCCAATGGCAATATGAAAATCATTGCAAATAGCGATATGATTGTCAAGCATGCAAATATGCATAAGGCGTAAATACAATATAAAATTTGGAAAGGGCGAACAATTCTTTTCATCATAGCCACTAATATAATAAAAAAGGCCCGTTTGATCTGAAAATCTAGATTAAGTCAATACGCAATGCATGTTCAATTGATGGCGCATGCTCAAAATGATGCTTTGGAAAGATGCCATACAATGAACTTCCTGACCCACTCATGCTTGCGTAAATTGCACCTAATTGATAAAGCTGTGCTTTAATATTAGATAGGGTAGGCTCGGCTTTAAAGACTGGGGCTTCAAAATCATTGATCAATAAATCCTTCCATGTTGAAATTGGCTTTTCAATGATCGATTGTATGCTTTCTGATTTTGTATTTGGAGTCAATTGTTGAAAAGCCCATGCAGTAGCAATATGTTTACCTGGGTGCACTAACAAAAATTGGTAATTGGATAAGTCTAATGCAATTGGATTTAAAATTTCACCTCTTCCTTTGGCGTGACATGCTTTATTGTAAACGAAAAATGGGCAATCACTTCCAAGTTGACTTGCATAATCAATTAATTGATGATCATTCAAGCCCAATGAGAACTGTTGATTTAAAATAATTAAGGCCGAAGTGCCATCACTTGATCCGCCACCCAATCCCGCACCCATTGGAATATTTTTTTGCAAATGCATTTTTACAGCTGGTAGCTGAGGGAAATCTTTTTTAAGCAAATGATAGGCTTTCAGACAAAGGTTTTGATCCGGGTCTCCTGGAACTGCAATGCCTGTTTGTGTTAATGTTAGATGATCGGAAGGTAAAATTTCTAAAGCATCTGAAATTGCGATAGGATAGAAGACTGTTTCAAGTTCATGGTAGCCATCTGCTCTTTTTGCAAGGATAGAAAGACCAAGGTTAATTTTGCAGTTGGGAAATTGAATCATCCTAAGGCTGCTTTGGTTCATTGCGTTTATTGATTTCATCTCTGATATCAATGGCGCGGATATAATCTTCTTGTTCTAAAACTTCAGTTAGTAATTGGTTCAATTCAGCCAATGAAAGTTTAGCTAAATCACTTCGCTCAGTGGTCTTAGTAATAGTAGCAGGCATATCCACTTTATCTGTTTTCTCGTTGGTTAGTCCAGCTTGATCCAAGATATGTTCGTACACATAAACAGGACAACCAAAGCGAACTGCTAAAGCCAATGCATCGCTTGTTCTACTATCAATTTCGATGGTATCGTTGGAATTGTAACAAACCAATTTAGAATAAAAAATACCTTCCTGTAAATCGCAGATATAGACTTCCTGTAATTGAAGGTTAAAGGCAGTCATGAAATTTTTCATTAAATCATGTGTCAATGGCCTCGAAGGGTGCATGTTTTCCAATGCAACTGCAATTGCCTGCGCCTCGAACCCACCAATCACAATAGGTAAACGTCTCAATCCATTCACTTCTCCTAAAATAACCGCATAGGAATTCGATTGGGTGATACTATGTGATAGCGCTACAATTTCTAGTTCAATTTTTTGCATAAGATGATTTGCTTTACAAAGTTAAAGCAAAAAAGCATTGATTTGAATTAGGCCTTTGATTTTTGTATAGCAGCTGTAAGGGCAGGTAAGACTTCAAATGCGTCCCCAACAATACCATAATCAGCAGCTTTAAAGAAAGGTGCTTCTGGGTCTTTATTGATGACTACAATTGTTTTACTTCTGTTCACCCCAGCAAGATGCTGAATGGCGCCAGAAATCCCCACTGCGATATATAAATTAGGTGCTACTTGAACCCCTGTTTGACCCACATGCTCATGGTGTGGTCTCCAATCTGAATCGGATACAGGTCGGCTACATGCTGTTGCAGCGCCTAATACTTTTGCAAGATCTTCGATGATACCCCAGTTTTCTGGTCCTTTTAATCCACGTCCTCCACTCACTACAAGATTTGCTTCAGTCAATGGGATTTCACCTTCAACTTTATGTGTTGTAGTCACTTTAGTAGAAGCTGCTGGAATCGCAATAGACAATGCTTCCAAAGCGCAAGCGCCTTCTTGCAAATGAACGCCAAAACAATTTTGGTTGATAGAGATGACTTTAATAGGTGTATCTATATTGATTTGCGCAAATGCTTTTCCAGAGAAAACAGTTTTAGTCACTGTAAAACCATTGCTAGTATCTGGTAAACTATTCGCACCAGTCACAATACCCGCATGTAATTTTACAGCAACAGCAGGGGCGATGGCTTTTCCATTTAAATTATGTGCAAAAACAAGGACAGAAGCATTGGCTGCTTTTGCAGCTTCGGTCAAAACTTGTGTGAAAACTTTCGCATCAAAATGATTTAAACTAGCATCAGCTACTTGATGTAATTTTTGTAAGCCGTATTTACCTAGGCTTGCTAAATCATCAGTCACTGTGCCAAGTAAAATACCTTCAGCAGTTACGCCTAATTGCTTCGCAAGGGCAGCACCATAAGAAATAGCTTCTAGAGAAGATTTCTTAATTTGTTGGTCTGCTTGATCAATATATATAAGTACCATTTTTTTCGATTTGAATTGTTTAGAATGCTTTTGCTTCTTCTTTTAATAATCTTACTAGTTCTTCTACATTGTCTGCTGCAACTAATTTTACACCAGATTTTGCTGGAGGCAAATCATAGGTTTTAATAGATGTGGTTGCTTGAACAGCAATTGGTTCCACCACTTTCAAAGGCTTTGTTCTTGCAGCCATGATCCCGCGCATATTTGGAATTCTTTGTTCTGCCATGCCTTTCTGACAACTCACAATCGCAGGAAGAACCACTTCGCAGGTTTCTTCACCACCTTCAATCTCTCTTTTTACAGTAGCAGTATTGCCGTTTAAAACCATATGATTTGCAAGCGATACAAATGGCATATCCAATAAACCAGATAACATTGAACCAATACATGCACTATTGTAGTCAATGGTTTCTTTTCCTGTAAGGATTAAATCATAAGCACCTTCTTTTGCAATTGCAGCAATTTGACTTGCCACCACAAATGAATCATTGCTTTGTATATTAATACGGATGGCTTCGTCACCACCTAATGCTAATGCTTTTCTAATAATTGGTTCTGCATCCGCTTCACCAACCGTTACAAGGTGAATTGTAACAGCAGGATCTTGTTCTTTCATTTCGATGGCTCTTACTAAGGCATACCATTCGTCATATGGATTGATGATCCATTGTACGCCGTTTTCATCGAACTTTGTATTACCTTCGGTGAATGCAATTTTAGATGTGGTGTCTGGTGTTTTGCTAATGCAAACTAATAACTTCATAGTCTAATACTTTTTGGTTGTTTATGCAACTAATGCAAATATAAGACAAGATGCAACGAATTGAAAGAATAATTGAATTTTTAAATCAACAACCTAAGGATAACTTTTTAAGACATGCTTTGGCTTTGGAGTATATCAAAATAGGGGACTTACAAAAGGCAAAAGCCTTATTTACTGAAATCTTGACCGAGTCCCCAGATTACGTGGGTTCCTATTTCCATTTAGCAAAATGTTTAGAGACACTTTCTGAAAAAGAACTTGCTATTGAATGGTATGAAAAAGGGTTGGCTGCAACTAAATTGGCCAAGGATGACCATGCTTATAGAGAATTATTAGCAGCTTACGAAGACCTTATTTATTAATCTTGTTGATCGATTTGATTCATTATAGTCGTCAAATTAAACAAGTAATACTTTCCATTTCCAATATTGAGTTTACAAACTCAATCTTTGACTCAATTTTTGGTCAATGAACTGAAAAAAATGTTCAGGCTTGTAGGTGCGCCATGCGCTGATTTCCATCAGTTCGATGTATCGGTTTAATTTTCGTAATAAAAAATCGTGTTGGGCGGCAGGATGAAAATTAACCAACACAGCCCATCCGTCTTCGTCTGATAATTCCTCGTAGAACTCATCGTAATAATCTTTGTCCCCGCTGTGGAAATTGAATACATTTTCGGCAATTAAAATAAATTTAATGATGCCTTCGGCCATTAATTTATCAAAGACCTCCCGTTTCAATTCCATGATATCATTTTCGATTGTATCATTCCATTCGCCAATCAATTCAATGATGGCAAATTTTGCATCATAGTCTGCGTACAATATTTTTAGGTACAATGTTTTGCTACCAAATTCATCCCATTGCGGATGGATATAATAATTATATACAGTTTGAGAAAACTCAAATTCACTGTAGGTTCTACCAAAAAAAATAGACTTTGGATCTGTTTCTGCAGTATATAAATGTCGCCAATGATAATAGGGCTCTATATCGTGCATCTGAACCTAGTTTTTGCTATGGTATTTAATCAATCCATCCATTGGAGATTTCACAATTTTGCCTAATTCAATTTCATAACCATCTGCCAATTGTTTTAAGACATCTTTAAAACCATAAGCCACGCTGCCCACAAAATGAATAGGGTATAACCAAGATTCATTCAATTTATTTAGATGGGTAAAAAAGAAATCGTTCAATCCATCTTCAATGATGTTTTCGATCATATAATGGCCTCTATTTTCTACCAAAAAATCTGTAAAGCTTGCGATATAACTATTTGGAGTAGGTTCTTTATACACTTTATTTAAAATAGCAGCTCTATCTAAATGGTATTTCTTCTCAAACATATTCATCAACTCTTCGTCAAGTGTGTTGTATAAAAAATATTGCAATACCTTTTTACCTAAATAGGCGCCGCTTCCTTCGTCTCCTAAAACATAACCTAAACCAGGACTATTTTTTGTAATTTTTTTGCCATTGTAAAATCCGGCATTGGATCCTGTGCCTAAAATACAAACCACCCCTTTTTTATCCTGACAAGCAGCTCTTGCAATGGCCATTAAATCGGTTTGAATATCTAATGTAGCGTTCTTGAAAACAGCTTTCAACACCTTTTTTAAAATAGCAACATTATCTGTATTACTAAGCCCTGTTCCATAAAAATACACTGCTGCAACTTTGCTTAAATCTGTCTTTTTCTGAAAGGTCTTTTCTAGCAATTGTACAATGTCTGTGAGACTTAAAAAGTAGGGGCTAATGCCAGTTGTTTTAATGGTTTGACGCTTGCCGTTTTGTACTAAGGTCCATTGGCATTTTGTGGCACCGCTATCTGCTATTAAATAAGTCTTTTTCATGGGAGTTGAACTAAGACATGAAATTAGCCATTTCATTTTGAATTGATGTAAATTTGCCAAGAATTCATACAACATGCAACAAAATCAACCTCGAACGACCCAAACAAGTTGGGTGACCCCAATCATCTATGCAGGCGTACTTTTATTGGGTATTGGAGTAGGCATTTTTTTAAAAGGAAGTTTCTCAATAGGATTCCCATCATCCGATTCGAATTCTGCAATGGATGAGATCATTGAATTGGTTAAATCAAAATATGTAGAACAAGTTAATCTGGATAGCACTCAAACCAAATTAGCCGATTTTTATTTAGGACAATTAGATCCCCATTCTGTGTATATCCCACCTGCAGATTTAATAGAGGCCAATGAACAATTGCAACCTAATTATAAAGGCATAGGTATTGAATTTCAACAATTCAGAGACAGTGTTTTTGTGGCTTATGTTTTACCAGGAGGACCAGCAGCGAAGGTTGGATTAAAAACAGGAGATATTTTATTAACCGTGGATGATTCTGTAAAATTATCTGGCAACAAATTGGACGGAGAAACGATTAAGCGAAAAATAAAAGGACCTGCAGATGAAAATTTAAAATTAGTAGTACTGCGTAATCAAAAAAGGTTGACATTTAATTTAATTAGAGCATCGGTCCCTGTTACGCCAATTGATGCTGCTTATATGGTCAGCGATACGATTGGATATATTAAAATTGACAAATTCGCGGACAGAACTTATGAGGCGTTCATGCAAGCTTTGGAACCTTTATTAAAAAAAGGAATGAAATCGATGGTGATAGATTTAAGAGGGAATGGTGGCGGATTATTATCAGAAGCCGTTGGAATTGCAGATGAATTATTGGCTGGAAATAAATTAATTGTTTATACAGAAGGACTGCATGCACCAAGGGTGAATTATTATAGCAAGAGAGAAGGCTTATTTGAAACAGGTGATATCACTATTTTGATGGATGAAACATCCGCATCTGCAAGTGAAGTATTAGCGGGTGCTTTACAAGATTGGGATCGCGCAAAAGTAGTTGGAAGAAGGTCTTATGGAAAAGGATTGGTGCAACAGCAATTTAGATTATC
>CAMCQV010000043.1 GCA_945877085.1 Chitinophaga pinensis | reverse complement strand
CTCCATGGGTTCTAGTCTTTTTTTAGGAACGCAAAATACGGAAAAACCCTCAATTTTCATTTTTTAAACTACCTTTGTTTATCATTAAAAATCAAGCATATGCCCGGTTTTGAATTATTTGGAGCAGAAGAAAAGAAAGAAGTAAATGAAGTCTTAGAGACAGGTATTTTAATGCGCTATGGATTTGATGGTCCAAGAAAAGGAATTTGGAAATCCAAGGAGTTAGAAGCAGCGGTTTGCTCGACATTTGGTTCAGAATATGCACAACTTACCTCTAGTGGAACTGCTGCGTTGACTACAGCTATGGCTGCTTTAGGCGTAGGTGCTGGAGACGAGGTGATCATGCCTGCCTTTACATTTGTGGCAAGTTTCGAAGCCATCTTAAGTATGGGTGCCATCCCAGTTTTGGTGGATATTGACGAAAGTTTGACTTTATCACCTGCAGCTGTAAAAGCGGCTATTACGCCAAAAACAAAATGTGTGATGCCTGTACATATGTGTGGAAGCATGGCGGATATGGATGCATTGGTGGCCATTTGTAAAGAACACAATTTAATTTTATTAGAAGATGCTTGTCAAAGTATCGGCGGCACATATAAAGGAAAGCACTTAGGAACGATTGGACATGCAGGCACATTCTCTTTTGATTTTGTAAAAACAATTACTTGTGGAGAAGGTGGGGTAGTGATGACCAACGATCAAGAAGTGTATATAAAGTCGGATGCATTCACGGATCATGGGCATGATCATTTAGGAGTAGATAGAGGCGCAGATTTACATCCTGCTTTGGGCTATAACTTTCGTATCAGTGAATTACATGCGGCGGTGGGTTTAGCACAAATCAAAAAATTAGATACATTTTTAGCGATTCAAAAAAAGCATAACCAAATTTTACGTTCTTATTTAGAGCAAGTGCCAGGCATTCAATTTAGAGTGGTGCCTGATCCAGCTGGGGATAGTCATAGCTTCTTAACTTGGTTCTTGCCAAGTCAAGAGCATACAGAAAATGCCATTGCTGCATTCAAAGAAGCCGGTATCCTTGCCGGTAATTTTTATTGGTACGGAAACAACTGGCACTATATCAGAAAATGGGATCATTTAAAAAATGCAACCAGTTTGTATCCATTATCCAAGGAACAACAAAGTGCATTGATTGCATTACAAAATACTGATTTTTCTAAAAGTGATGCAGTGATGAGTAAATGTATTTCAACCGCAATTAGTTTAGTATGGACAGAAGCGCAGGTGCATGAAAAAGGCGCTGCTTTTCTTGCCGTTTTGCAAAAAGTGGTAGCATAAGCTTAGGTTATGGCACTAGGACAATCCATGCAGCAAAGACAATTACAAAGATTGTCACCTCAGCAAATCCAATTGATGAAATTGTTGCAAATTCCTAGTGCGCAGATTGAGCAAAGAATTAAAGAAGAATTAGAGGAAAATCCAGCTTTAGAAGTGGATGTTGCCTTACTCGAATCCGACTTTACATCTCCTGAAGAAATGAATGATGAATTGCTGCAGGACATGCATGATGACGAAGAAGCAGTGCCTGTTGATGAATTTGAGATGAGCAACGAAGAACTCAGTGAATACAGCTATGACGATGAAGTGGCAGATTATAAAACCAGAGACGATTTTTACCCCGAACTAGATAATGATAAAGTGATTCCGATTAAAGCGGAAATGAGTTTACACGAAGTGTTGATGGATCAATTAAGTATGCTTGCATTAGATGATAGAGCGTTTAAGATTGCAGAACAAATTATAGGTAGTTTAGATGATGATGGTTATTTAAGAAGGGCCATGCAGTCAATTGCAGATGACTTGGCATTTAAGCAAAGCATGTGGGTAGAGGAAAAAGAAATTGAACAAATATTAAAACAGGTTCAAACATTTGATCCAGTTGGTATTGCTGCAAGAGATTTAAAAGAATGTTTATTAATTCAATTACGCAGAAAGGGAGAAGGTGAGTCGGCTCATTTGTCGGATAGTAGAGGAAAATTATATTCCGATGATGAAGCTAGAAAAATTGCCATCCTTATTTTAGAAAAACATTTTGAAGAGTTTACAAAAAAGCACTACGATAAAATTCAAAGGAGTTTACATTTAGATGAATCTGGGATGAAGGAGGTATTGCATCAGATTCTTACACTAAATCCAAAGCCAGGTGCGGAGACGAGCTATACGAATGAGGCAGAAATGTATATCATTCCTGATTTTACAGTACTAATCAACAACGGCAAATTAGAATTAACCTTAAATAGTCGCAATGCGCCTCCATTGGTCATAAGTGATGATTATAAGTTGATGTTGAAAGAGTACGAGGGTGGGAAAAAACAAGATAAGTCACAAAAGGAAGCTGTTTTTTTCATCAAGCAAAAAATTGATTCAGCTAAATGGTTTATCGAGATGATCCTGCAAAGACAACAAACCTTATTGTTAACGATGAATGCAATTTTGGATTATCAGTCTGCATTCTTTTTGAGTGGTGATACCACATCACTTCGTCCAATGATTTTAAAAGATATAGCAGAAAAAACCAATTTAGATGTCTCCACCGTGAGCAGGGTGGCCAATAGTAAGTATGTGCAAACCGAATTTGGCACCTATTTATTAAAGTATTTCTTTAGTGAATCATTAACCACAGACAGCGGTGAGGAAGTAAGTACAAAAGAGGTAAAAGCAATTCTAAGGGAATTAATAGAAGGGGAAGACAAACTAAAGCCATTAAGTGATGATGAACTAACTGATCAATTGCAAGAAAAAGGCTACAATATAGCAAGAAGAACAGTCGCAAAATATAGAGAACTTTTAAATATACCAGTCGCAAGGCTTAGAAAAGAATGGTAGCCAATTCAACTATGGAAAATTCCCAACCTAAAATAGTCAAATACATAGCACATTTATTGTCTTATGTATTGCACCCACTTTTTATCCCTACCTATTTTTTTCTTTTTTTAATGCAGGTATTGCCATTTGAATTTGTAGGCATTACAGAATGGCAATTAAAAATGCGTTTATTTAGCGTCGCCTGGTTGACCGCATTTTTTCCTGCTTTTGCAGTTTTCTTATTATGGAGATTAAAATTAAGCGATAGCATTTTCTTAAGAACGCAAAAGGAAAGGATTATCCCTTATGTGATTACGATGTTTTTTTATTGGTGGATGTATTATCTGAGTAGAAATTTCACAGACCAGCCTATTGCTTTAAAATTCTTTTACCTAGGCATTTTTGTAGCAAGTGCCATTGGCATGACAGTGAATAATTTTATGAAAGTAAGCCTGCACGCAATGGGTATCGCTGGCTTGACGACTGCAGTGATTCTAGTAAGTGTTTTTTATCCAGTGAATAATGCAGCATGGGTGTTATTGGCTGTGCTTTTAACAGCATTGGTCATTAGTGCAAGATTGGTTGTCAGTGATCATACTAAAAAAGAATTAATTGTAGGTTTGTTCATAGGAGTGTTCACTCAGGTGGCCGCTTATTTGTGGGTAGTTTAAATTAAAAATTGTATCGTATGTGGTATCGTTTAGGACAAAATATTTTAAAGTATAAAAAAACCTATTTGTTTTTTATACTCCTGAGTACCGTTGTGATGGGGTATTTTGCTGTACAAATTAAACTAAGTTATGAGTATACTAAGGCGATACCTTCTGACAATCCTAAATTTATTGTCTATAACGAGTTCGTAAAAAAATATGGTGTTGATGGAACGACAGTTGTCGTAGGCTTTAAGACCGATCGTTTTTATACAAAAAATTTCTTTAATCAAGTAGATGCTTTGCATAAGGCCATTAAGCAAAATAGCGCAGTGGCCGAAGTGATGAGTATTCCAACTGCCTATACGATTTCAAAAGACAGTGTCGATACCAAGTTCAACGCTGCAAAAATATTCCATGCACCTTATACATCGGATAGTGTATTACTAACTGACAAGACAGTTTTTGAAAACCTGCCTTTCTATCAAAATTTGTATTACAATCCAGACAGCAATAGTTATATCATGGCGATTTCTTTTATCGCCGATTCTATCAATAGCATTTCTAGAACCAAAATCATAGGGTCGATTCAAAATGAATTAGACCGCTTTAGCCAATCTACCAAGACCGAAGTGCATATCAGTGGTTTGCCTTTTATAAGAACCATCATGGCAGATCGTATTAAAAAAGAAATGCTATGGTTTTTGATTGGATCACTTATTTTATCAGCCATTACATTATTGGTTTTCTTTAGATCTTTTTCCGCTACCATCATGAGTTTGGCTGTGGTGTTAATGGGCGTAATATGGAGCTTAGGCACGATGGTGTTATTGGGACAAAAGATTACTTTATTGACTGCATTGATTCCGCCATTGATTGTCGTAATAGGCATACCTAATTGCATCTACTTTTTAAATAAATACCATACATCTTATAAGGAAACCAATGACAAGGACAAGGCACTTGTACAGATGGTTGGCAGGATGGGGGTAGTGACTTTATTTTGTAATATTACTGCTGCCATTGGCTTCTTTGTATTTGCATTAACCAAGAGCCCTTTGCTTAAAGAATTTGGTTGGGTATCTGGATTGAACATTATGATTTTATTTTTCATAAGTTTATTTTTTATCCCTCCAGTGCTTTCTTATTTGCCTGCGCCAAAAGCAAAGCATGTTCGTTATTTAGACAATGCATATTTAGAAAAGATATTGGTTAAAATAGAACGTTGGGCATTCACCCATACCAAATGGGTCTTTGGAATTACCATCCTTGCGATACTTATATCATTGGTAGGCGTTTTACAAATTAAAAAAGAAGCATTTATAGTAGATGATTTGCCAAAGCAAGATAAATTGTACACCGACTTAAAATGGTTTGAACAAAATGCAGGTGGGGTGATGCCTTTAGAGATATTAGTAGACACCAAAAAGCCGAATGGTTTAATCAGATCTATCAAGCCTTTAGAACAAATAGACGAGTTCAATACCTTCCTATTAGAGCAAACAGAATTGGGGAAGCCATTGGGTTTATTAGAAGGTATCAAATTCGCCAAGCAAGCATTCTATGATGGAGATAGTTTATCCTATGCAGTGCCGACAGGAACAGAAATGGCATTCATTGGCCCTTATTTTGCAAGTGCAGCTCCAAAAGAGGGTGTAAAACCAGCAGGCAATAATCCAGCACAACTATTGAATAAGTTCATTGATTCTGCTAAGCGCCAAACAAGAATCAGTGTGAATATGAAGGATATTGGTAGTGCTAAGCTTCCAGTATTATTGCAAAAGATAGATAGTGCCTCTATTGCTATTTTTGATACCGCTAAGTATAATGTAGTGATTACAGGTAGTAGTGTCACATTTTTGGAGGGTAGTAATTTTATTGTAAAGGGTTTAGGGGAATCTATATTTTGGGCCTTTTTATTGATTGCAATTTGTATGATTTTCTTATTTAGGTCTTTCCCTATTTTAATTTGTTCTTTGATACCTAATATCGTACCCCTGTTTATTACAGCAGGTATCATGGGATGGACGGGTGTTTCTTTAAAGCCATCTACGGTATTGGTATTTAGTGTGGCATTGGGTATCGCGATAGATGTGACGATTCGTTTTTTAGTCAACTATAAACAGGAATTACCGCATTTAAACTATCAAGTGCATACCACATTGGTGCAAACAATCAAGCATACTGGCATTAGTATTATCTACACCTCTTTAGTATTGGTAGCTGGTTTTATTATATTCTGTTTTAGTGATTTTGGAGGAACGAAAGCACTGGGTTGGTTGACTTCGATCACTTTAGTGGTAAGTACGCTTACGAACTTAGTATTGCTGCCAGCATTAATTAAATCCTTTATTAAGTCAAAGTAATTTTGATACAACTTAAAGGGATGTATAAAAAAATAGCACTTCAAATCTGAAGCGCTATTTTTATGTAGTAAAGATCTAATGCACTTAAAGTACAGTTCAATTCATTTTGATGTGCTAAGGAAGTAATTGTTTTAATGTGTTTTGCAAAGCACTACCTCTTAGGTCGGTCGCAATAATCTTTCCTGTTGGATCCAATAGTACATTGAATGGAATGCCTTGTATTTGATAGGTATTCACTACAGAACTTTCCCATTTTTTTAAATCACTAATTTGTAACCAATTTAATTTGTCTTGCTTTACAGCTTCTAGCCAATCTTCTTTATCATCATCCAATGAAACCCCAAGAATAGTAAAATTTTTAAGCTTATATTGCTCATATGCAGCTACCACATTTGGATTTTCTCTTCTACAAGGGCCGCACCAACTAGCCCAAAAGTCTACCAATACATATTTACCTTTTAAGCTACTCAATGTGATGATTTTGCCTGTAGCATCTTGTAATGCAATTTCTGGCGCCATTGATCCAACCGTGATAGCACTTGCTGGACTAGCAGCTTGCACTTGACCATTTAATATAGTCACAAATTCAATGAGTGGTTCGGCTTTGGTTTTTTCGGCAACTGCCTTCGCCATTGCTAATACCTTATTAATTTCCATCGATCTTAAAGCCATGCCTAAAGCAAAATAAATAAGCGCAGGACTATTGGAACTGTTGATTGTATTTTCAACATGGTCATTCAATGCTTTTATCTTTTTATCTTTCTGTTGTTGTAGATAAAAAATAGTACTGTCTTTGCCATTGCTCTCTTGTAAATTATCCAAGGCATAAAGTGTCGCAAATAAAGATGAATCTTTAGACCTGTAAGATTTCATGTATTGAATCATTGCTTCACTATTTGGAGAACCTTTGACTGTATAACTAGCAAAATTCGTAGCATCGGCATTGATCTGTATTTGCTCCTCATCATTGATAAAGCTTATATCTAAGTCATCCCCGCTAATTAGTCGGTAGATGCCTTCTTGTTTTGCAATGAATTCAAAATTGTATTTCCCATTGGCATCCAGTGTGATGGAGTCCAATGTAATGATTGGCTTTCCTCCGTATGGAATTTCTTGTAACAGTAACGGTTTGTTAGCTGCATTTTTAATGGTTCCAGAGATGTTATAACGCGCATCTTGGTTTTTGCCTTTACATCCAGGTAGTATGAAAACCAACATACTTAATAACGCGATGCTTATATTTTTTATCATAAAATAAATTTTATAATTTGATAATATTGCTTCTAAAATTTGTGTTGTTTTTTGTGGATCAGCTTGGCCTTTACTCATTTTTTTTACTTCTCCAACAAATACCCCAATAAGTCCTTTTTTCCCTTTTTTATAGGCATCCACTTTGTCTGGATGATTGCTAAGTACTTCTTGGATCCATGCAGTCAGTGCGCCTTCGTCGCTATTTTGCAATAATGCATTTGCACTAGCAAAGTTAGTGGGAGATACACCATCTTTTAAAACTGCCGGCAATACTTTTTCTGTTGCAACAGAAAAACTTAATAATTGCTGATCTACCATTGCTAATAATTCAGAAAGCTTTGGTAACAAAGGAATTAAATCGCTATATGTTTTGCCATCTGCATTCAAATATGCACGTATAGGACCAATGATAAAATTAGCAGCAGCTTTATACAAGTTAGTATGCTTGGTCCATAATAAATAAAAATCTGCCTCCTGTTTATTGTCACAAAGCTGATCGACATCATAGGCGTTTAGGCCAAATTGTGCAGTCCATTCTTTTTTCAGTGTATTTGGTAGGGTAGGTAAATTAGATTGAATGGATTGCAAATAGGCATCCGTTAGTTGAAGTGGTGCAAGGTCGGGATCGGGAAAATATCGATAGTCATTGGCATCTTCCTTATCTCTAATTGCAAATGTGGTATCATTGCTTGCGTCAAAACTTCTTGTTTGCTGCATGATAGGGGTTCCATTTTCAACAAGTCCAATCAAGCGTTCAATTTCAAATTCAATTGCTTTTTTAATATTGCGAATTGAATTTAAATTCTTGACCTCTACGCGAGTGCCTAATGTATTGTCGCCATTTAATCTAACCGAAATATTTGCATCACATCTTAAACTACCTTCTTCCATATTCCCATCACAAATGCCAAGCCATCTAACTAGTTTACGCACTTCTGTTACATATAAATATGCATCTTCGGCACTATGTATACAAGGCTCTGTCACAATTTCTATCAATGGGGTGCCTGCTCTATTTAAATCTATCAATGTCTCAGTAGGAGATAGGTCATGTATGCTTTTCCCAGCATCCTCCTCTAAGTGAATTCTGTTTAATTGTATTTGTTTTTCTCCATCTTTGGTTTGAATGGCAACTTGACCACCTCCACAAATAGGAGTTTTATCTTGTGAGATTTGATACCCTTTTGGTAAATCTGCGTAGAAATAATTTTTTCTAGCAAAATAATTTTCTTTTGCAATGGTTGAGCCGCAGGCCAATCCCATTTTGATGGCGTATTCAACTGCTTTGGCATTTGTTTTTGGCAAAGTACCTGGATGTCCTAATGTAATTGGGCTGATATGTGTATTCGGTGCTGCGCCAAAATTTGTTGCATCACCACAGAAAAGCTTACTATTTGTAGCCAATTGTGCATGAATTTCTAATCCGATGACTGCTTGATATAGCGTCTTATTTGGCATTACACTATAATAGTGATTTGATTGTAGACAATACTTGGTCTAATTGACTCGCATCCTGACCTCCAGCTGCAGCCAATGTTTTTTGACCTCCGCCTCCACCTTTAATTAATGCCGCAACATGGGTCTTGATCAATTGTGGCGCCTCCCAATTTTTAGCAGCAACCAAGGCTTCACTCATAGATATGGCAGCAAAAGCTTTTTCGCCTTCTGAGCCAACTAGTAAAACCATTACCTCGCCTGTCTTTGTATGAGTCAATAATTGAGCTGCTTTTTTATATTGATCCATCTGACTTAACTGAACTCTAAGTCCAAGGTAATGCACACCACCAATGATTTCGAAATTATGTTGTTGTGCTTCTACCAATTCGTTGACAAGGATGGCTTCTTTACTCTCTAGTGCTTTCTTGAGTTCCTTTTGTTGATTTTGTAATTCAACAATATAAGTAGAAAGCTGATCCATTGAATAGGCGCTTGTATCTATGCTTGCTTCTTTTTTATTTAAGCTTGCAGCAATCACTGCATTTGCTTCTTCTAATTGAGCAACTTGTTTTCTTAATTTATCTTTCGCTTCAGCTTGAAATGCTTCTGCTGCATGACCTACAACGGCTTCGATTCTTCTTACACCTGCCGCAACAGAGGATTCTGCTTTAATTACAAAATGTCCTATTTCTCCAGTCGTTCCCACATGTGTTCCGCCGCATAATTCAATGGAGTAATTTGAATCCATCACCACAACACGAACCGTGTCGCCATATTTTTCGCCAAATAAAGCCATCGCGCCAAGGGCAATCGCCTCATCTTTACTCATTTCTTTAATGACCACAGGTACATTTTCTTTTACTTTTTCATTCACCAATTTTGCAACAGCTTCAATTTCCTCGTTGGTCATTTTTGCAAAATGAGAAAAGTCAAAACGCAATTGTTCTGCATGCACTAAACTTCCTTTTTGTGCAACATGCTTTCCTAATACTGTTCTTAAAGCAGCATGTAATAAGTGCGTAGCAGAATGGTGTTGAGTAGTATGTGTTCTTAAAGTGCTATCTACTGTTGCTTTTACAGTGCTACCAATAGTAGCAGGTAAGCTGTCTGTAAAATGAATGAATAAATTATTTTCTTTTTTAGTATCGGTTACAGCAAGCACAGTGCCATCGTCAAATGTTAGTTGACCCTTGTCACCCACCTGACCTCCACTTTCGGCATAAAATGGCGTGGTTGCTAGAACCCATTGGAAAGCTTCTTTACCTTTTGCCTTAACACTTCTGTACTTAACAATAGGTGATATCGCTTCTGTAGCAGTATAACCAATGAATGAAGTAACTGCATCTTCACCCACTTGCATCCAATCTCCTGTATCAATAGCAGTAGCAGCTCTACTTCTGTCTTTTTGTTGTTGCATCTCTTGTTCGAAACCTGCCTCGTCAATTGAAAGGTCATTTTCACTTGCAATCAATCTTGTTAAGTCAACTGGGAATCCGAAAGTATCAAACAATTCAAAAACCAATTGGCCTTCTACCACACTATTTTTAGCTTGGGTATGAATGATATCATCCATGCGCTTCAATCCCTTTTCTAAAGTTCTTAAAAAACCTTCCTCTTCTTCTTTAATCACCTTCGTTACAAATTCTAATTGTTGATTTAACTCAGGGAATACATGTTCAAATTGCTTTGCTAACAAAGGCATTAATTGAAATAGCAATGGACGCTTATAAGCCAAATAAGAATAATAGTAACGCACAGCCCTTCTCAAAATTCTTCGAATCACATAGCCAGCGCCGGTATTAGAAGGTAATTGACCATCTGCAATCGCAAATGCAATGGCACGAATATGATCTGCTAATACACGAAATGCAACTGCTTCTTTACTATTCCCAAAATCATAGACTTTGCCTGTGATGGCAGCTACAGCATCAATGGTGCCGGTAAATACATCTGTATCGTAATTGCTTTTTTTATTTTGTATTGCACGAACTAATCTTTCAAAACCCATTCCAGTGTCTACATGCTTATTAGGTAAGGGTTCTAGGCTACCATCTTTTTTACGATTGTATTGCATAAAAACATTGTTCCATATTTCTATGACTTGAGGATGGTCCTTATTCACTAATTCGCGTCCAGGAATCAATGCAATCTCTTCGTCAGAGCGCATGTCTATATGGATTTCACTACATGGCCCACATGGTCCAGTATCACCCATTTCCCAGAAATTATCTTTTTTATTACCGTAAATTATTTTGTCTTCAGATACCCATTTTTTCCATTCTTCTAAGGCAACAGTCGAAGGAGGTAGGTTTTCTGATGCATCCCCTTCGAATACGGATACATACAATTTATTTGGGTCTAACTTATATACTTTAGTTAACAATTCCCAACTCCATGCAATGGCTTCGGCTTTAAAATAATCTCCGAAACTCCAGTTACCTAACATTTCAAACATGGTATGGTGGTAAGTATCTACACCCACTTCTTCTAAGTCATTGTGTTTACCACTTACCCTTAAACATTTTTGGGTATCAGCAATTTTAGGATGCTTTGGTGCTTGGTTGCCTAAAAAATAATCCTTGAATTGGTTCATGCCCGAATTCGTAAACAATAAAGTGGGGTCATTTTTAACAACGATTGGCGCGGATGGGACAATAACATGTCCTTTAGATTCGAAAAAATCTAAAAACTGTTGTCTTATTTCTGAACTCTTCATCATGGGACGTTTTTTTAAGCTTTAAGCTAATTAAAAAGCTATCTTTGTAGCGTTTCTAATTGTCCCCAAAGGTAAGCATTTGAGCCTTTTTTTGTGACTTTAGAAGGCAAATAATCACGCTTCATGAAGAAAATAAAATATTTCTTTAACACCCATACATTAAGGTTCGAAAAAATCGAAGTACCCCTTAAAGTAAGACTTTTGCAAACCATTGGTTTTGTAATCGCATCGCTTGCAGTGGGCGTTCTTTTTGTGGCTATTTTATTTAAATTTATCGACTCTCCAAAAGAAAGGTTATTAAGACAACAAAATACTGCCTACAAAGAGAGCTATGCCGTTTTACAAGAACGTATGAAGCAGTTGGAATTGCAAATGGTGGAATTGGAACAAAGAGACAATGAAGTGTATCGTTCCATTTTTGAAGCAACACCCATTCCGGATAGTGCAAGGGTAAAAGACATGTTGGCTAAAAATGAGATACGATTGATCCAAAGTTTATCCAATACCGCCCTGATTGAGAACATGCGCAATCAATTGAATAATTTAAGTTTAAGGATGTCTTTTCAGGACCAATCATTTACCGAAATTACTGTGATGGTTAAGAACAAAGAAAAATTATTAAGAGCCATTCCAGCCATTCAGCCGATTAGCAATAAAAATATGAAACGTGTTGCTTCAGGATTTGGTTACAGAATCGACCCTCTGTATAAAGATTTTAGATTACATCCTGGATTAGATTTCTCTGCGCCAACTGGAACGCCAATTTATGCAACATCTGACGGTGTGGTGCAAATTGCTGGATTCAATACAGACGGCTATGGCAATAAAGTTGTCATCAATCATGGTTATGGTTTCCAAACTTTATATGCACATATGGTTCGGGTGAAAGCAAAAGCGGGGCAGTCTGTTAAAAGGGGAGAAGTAATTGGCTATGTTGGAAGTACTGGAAAGAGTACTGGACCGCATTTGCATTATGAAGTAATTAAGCGAGGTGCCAAAGTTGATCCTGTCTATTATTTCTTCAATGATTTAACCCCTGCACAATTTGATCGCTTATTAAAAGAAGCTGCAGCAAATAAACAAAGCTTAGACTAATGGATCCAGAAGTAATGGCATTTTTAAATAGAATATCCAGAACCATTGGTTTTACGCTCGTCTGGATGGGACTCAATTCCACACTAGGGATCATGCTGGGCTATGCTTTTGTAGAAGTAGACTGGCAATGGTTTAATTACCTGTATTATGTTTTCTTAATACTTAGTTCGGCAGGATATTTCTTTTTACTTTATAAAACATGGAAAGACCCGATTGATTTTTCACACTAAATATTTGTGAAGTGATTAACTACTGTGGTCTAAAATGATCTTCCATTGTCCATTTATTTTTTTAAATAACAAGGTATAATGCCCGCCTACATTTCCAACTGATCTGGTGAGTTCCCATTTTCCAATGACACTATAATATTGTTTGTCTAGGGGTTCAACTGACAATAGTGTAAATTTAAGTTCACCCATATTGGCCTTGTCTGGGTAATTCTTTTTATAGTTGGCAAGTGTTTTATTGTATCCATAAGTCACGCCATTTTTCCCAACAAACATTAAACTATCGCTTTCCCAATAGCCATGCATGAATTGGTTGACATCCCCTTTATTCCAAAATTCTACTTGCGCAGCTAATAATTTTAATATTTCTTG
>CAMCQV010000042.1 GCA_945877085.1 Chitinophaga pinensis | reverse complement strand
CAATTGACCATCTTGAATGATGGCTACACCAGTACTATCATAGCCACGGTATTCTAATCGCTTTAATCCTTTTAAGACAATTGGGTATGCTTCTCTATGACCTATATAACCTACAATTCCACACATATTTTGATGATTTGAACTTTATTCAATAATTTATGCGAAAATAAACATTAATAATTTAATGTATGCATCCCAAATTGAATTTTGATACAGGTACAGATATCATTTTAGAAAACGAACGCGTGTTATTGCGTCCTTTAATGCAAGAAGATGCGGTTTATCTATCGGCTTATGTCAAAGCCGAGCCAACGCTATGGAAATATGCATTGACACCAATCACAAACGCACAAGAATTTGATCAGTATATCAGCACAGCAGTTGAATCTAGGCGTTTAAAAACGGCTTATCCATTTATTGTCTTTGATAAATTACAAAATAAATACGTGGGGAGTACAAGATTCTACGATATACAATTAGAACATGGTTCTACACAGTTTGGTTACACTTGGTATAGTGAAAAAACTTGGGGAACTGGTTTAAATGAACACTGTAAGTTTTTACTTTTAAGCCATGCATTTGAAACTATTGGTTTTGAGCGTGTAGAATTTCGTGCAGATAATAGAAATAAACGAAGCATAGCGGCTATGCAAAAAATAGGATGCACTGTCGAAGGAATTTTGCGCAATCATCTACCTACAAGTGATGGTACAAGACGTGATTCTATTGTATTGAGTATGCTAAAAAAGGAGTGGCCAACAATTAAAGCAGGGTTCCTTGCAAGAATAAAAATGCTAGACCAAAATAAATAAGGATTGCGGTTACATCCACTAAAGTAGCCACAAATGGTGCAGATGAAACGGCAGGATCGGCGCCTAGTCTTTTTAAGACCATTGGCAACATGGATCCTGTAATGGTTCCCCAAATCACAACACCAACCAAGGTTAATCCAATGGTACTTGCGATCATCATCCAATGTTCACCATAAAATCCTGGAGAAACATAATGCCATACCATAACTCTACAAAATCCAATCACACCTAATACTAAACCTAGTAATAAGCCACTTACGATTTCTCTTTTTAAAATTTTCCACCAGTCTTCAATGGTGATTTCGCCAATAGACATGGCTTGTATAATTAAAGTAGATGCTTGTGAACCAGTATTACCACCACTTGATAAAATCAAAGGAATAAATGTCGTCAACACAATGACTTTGGCGATCTCTCCTTCGAAATAACCCATTGCAGTTGCAGTCAACATTTCACCTAAGAATAGCACGACCAACCAAGTGATTCTTTTCTTGAATAATTTAAAAATAGAAATATCTAAATAAGGCTCGTTCAATGCTTCAGTACCTCCCATCTTCTGCATATCCTCACTGAACTCCTCATTCGTTACCCATAAAATATCATCAATGGTTACAATACCTAATAGTACATCATTGTCATCGACCACAGGAATCGCAACCCTGTTATTCATTTTAAAAACCTGACTCGCTTGCTCTTGGTCGTCATACACATTCAATGCCACATACCTACCATCAATAATGTCTTTAACAATATCCGTTGGTTTTGCTAATAATAAATCTCTAATTCGAATGTCATCTACCAAACAACCCAATTCATCAATGATATAAATCACATCGATGGTCTCTGAGTTCTTACCATATTTTCTGATATTGTCTAAAACTTGTGCCACCGTATAATGTGGAAATACATACACATAATCTGGCGTCATCATACGACCCACTGAATCCTCTGGATAACCTAAAAGCGATAAAGTAATTTTACGTTCTTCGGGATCCAATAGTTTAATCAGGTCACGAATAGCTGCTTTTGGTAATTCTTCAAAAAAATCAGTTCGGTCATCTGGTGGTAATTCATTTAAGATCTTCGCTGTCTTTCTTGCTGGCAATTCTTTAATGATATCCTTCTGCTGATTGATATCCAATAATTTGAAGACGCTCACCGCACGATGTACGGTCATCGTATCTATAATCAAGCCTTCTTTTTCGGGAAATTCATTAACAAGCTCCACTACATCACTGATGTTTTGCTCGTCTAAAAATTCCTTTAAAAGCGGCATGTCTTCTTTAGAAAGTATCTCTAAAAAAACTTCTGATAATATGATATTGTCTTCTAATTCTGCTGACATGGCTGCAATTTACGAAAATCATACTAGGATATGTTAACTTTATATAATGATATTGCCAATTTTATACATTATGGAGACGGCACAGCGAGGTCGAGGGGTTTTTACCACCGAAGCGATTCCTGCTGGAACAACCATTGAAATAGCACCAGTCATTGTTTTAAATCAAGCAGAGCGTGCCACCGTGGACACGACTTTATTACATGATTATATTTTTGATTGGGGGCATGATGAAAAACAAGCAGCGGTGGCTTTGGGTTATGCATCTATGTACAATCATAGTGTAGATGCCAATTGTACCTATGACATGGATTTTGACCAAAAGACCATACAAATTCAAACGAAAAGAGACATTGCAGTGGACGAAGAATTATGCATCAATTACAATGGGGATGGCATTACAGATAAGCCAGTATGGTTTGATGCAAAATAATGCGCATCATTTGAATACGCATCATAATAACGATCCTATTTTACTTTAACTGATAGACCCTTACATAATCTATCTCCATTTTTGCTGGGAGGACTGCATCGTTGACGCCCTTGGCACCACCCCAATTTCCGCCGAATGCAATATTGAGTAATAAATGCATCGGTCCATCAAAAGGCCAAGCTGCTTTGCCTGTACCATTGTTTTTATAAGTATAATAAGCTTGATTGTCTAATAAAATGGTCACACTGTCTTTATTCCAAATCACTGAGTAGTCATGAAACTGGGTGTCAAAATCTTTCACTTCGATGGTGTCTGTTTTTTGATTGCCAATAATATGATTGAAGCTTTTTGTATGCGTGGTGGCATGGATAAATCCTGGGTTAAATCCAACATGTTCCATGATATCAATTTCGCCATCATCTGGCCATTTAAGTGGGGTAGTAGATCCTAGCATCCATATAGCGGGCCAAGTGCCCAGTCCTTTTGGTAATTTTGCACGAACATCTATTCTCCCATAAATCCAATCCCCTTTGCCTTTAGTCACCAACCTTGCAGAACTATATTTTCTGTCCTCCATTTTTTGTTGCTTCAATTCAATAGTAAGTAAACCATTTTGCACGCGTGCATTCCCAAGGGAATCTTTGGTATAATATTGTAATTCATTATTGCCCCATCCCCATCCACCCACATCATAATTCCATTTTGTAGGATCAGGTAAGCCTGTATAATTAAACTCATCGGACCAAACCAATTGCATTTTTCCAACTTGATTGTTTTTTTGAATGGCTTGACTTTTTGCGTTTAAACCAATCAAGCACAAAAAAAGGGTCAAAACTGTTGAAGCTATTTGCATAAAAAGGTTGTTCTTGTTAAAATGCTGGCATTGCCTAGTCTAAATTAGGTATTTTCTATTGTTTTAGTTGGGGATTTTATAAAAGGGCCGTAAATTTGCGGCATGTTATTCAATAACCATATCCATCATTTTCATCTGCTATCTAATAGGTAAGCTGTAGATGTTGGTATGTATCAATATTAAACAAAGGGCTTACTTCATAGTAAGCCCTTTTAATTTTTATAAATAGTATATGCGATTAAAATTAGCGATTCAAAAATCAGGAAGATTAAATCAAGATTCCATGCAACTTTTAAAAGAGTGCGGTATTGACATTAGCAATGGCGTGAATCAATTAAAAGCGGACGCGAGTAATTTCCCAATTGAAGTTTTCTTTTTAAGAGACGACGATATTCCTCAGTATGTCCAAGATGGCGTAGCAGATATTGGTTTTGTTGGTGAAAATGTGGTGTATGAAAAAGCAAAAAAAGTAGAAGTGGCTTATGCACTTGGATTTGGTAAATGCAGATTGAGTTTTGCCATTCAGAAAGGAGAGGAATTTACTGGTCCTCAATTTTTAGCTGGTAAGAAAATCGCAACAAGTTATCCAGTTTTAGTGCAACAATATTTAGACCAACATCAAATAAAAGCAGAAATTCACGAGATCAGTGGAAGTGTGGAAATTGCACCTGGCATTGGACTTGCCGATGTGGTCTGCGATTTAGTGAGTAGTGGATCTACCTTATTTATGAATGGTTTGAAGGAAGCAGCAACGATATTAAACTCACAGGCGGTTTTAATTAAACGAAACAACCTTCCAGCGGAATTGGTTCCTATCTTGGAGCGCTTATTATTTCGTATGGAGTCCGTTAAGAAAGCAAAAAAGCATAAATATGTTTTAATGAATGCGCCCAATGCACAACTAGATAAAATTATTGAAGTATTACCCGGTATGAAAAGTCCCACGATTGTTCCATTGGCAACAGCAGGTTGGAGCAGTGTGCATACTGTGATTGAAGAAGCAGATTTCTGGAATTTAATTGAACAACTAAAAACGTTAGGTGCCGAAGGTATTTTGGTAGTGCCAATCGAAAAAATGATATTATAAGATGCAAGTATTTGAAGAACCATTAAAGCAGGACTGGGAAGCATTGTTGAAACGCCCAAGTTTCGATGCGGCTGAATTGTTACCCAAAGTGCAATCGATTTTAGATGGCGTTGCTTTGGAAGGAGATGTAGCACTTTTTAGATTGAGTGAAACATTTGATCAAGTGCAATTAAAAACAATTGCAATCAATCCAGCAATGATAGAAGCTGCGGAAGCACTTGTTGCGCCTGCACTTAAAACTGCGATCCAATCTGCAAAAGTGAATATCGAGATTTTTCATCAAGCACAAATCAAGAAAGAGGAAAAAATAGAGACCATGCCTGGAGTATGGTGCTGGAGAAAATCTGTTGGGATCGAAAAAGTGGGCATCTATATTCCTGGGGGCACAGCACCTTTATTTTCGACTGTGTTGATGTTGGGTGTTCCAGCAAAGTTAGCGGGATGTAAAGAAGTGATTTTATGCACACCCCCAAGAAAAGACGGCACTGTTGATCCAGCCATTTTGTATGCAGCGGGTCTTGTTGGTATTGAACAAGTTTATACCATTGGAGGCGCGCAAGCCATTGCAGCAATGGCATACGGCACAGCAACGGTGCCCAAAGTATTTAAAATATTTGGTCCAGGCAATCAATATGTCACAGCAGCGAAACAATTGATTCAACAACAAGGGGTAGCAATAGATATGCCTGCAGGACCAAGTGAAGTTTGTGTGTATGCAGATGAAACAGCAGTGCCTGCTTTTGTAGCAGCAGATTTATTGTCTCAAGCCGAACATGGAGCTGATAGCCAAGTATTATTGATTGCAAGTAATAAAAATATTGTAGAACAAGTGCAATTGGAAATTGAACAGCAATTAGTAAACCTGCCAAGAGCAGATTTTGCAAATAAAGCATTAGGTCATTCAAAAGCGATTGTCATTGCATTAAGAGAAGACGCTATTCAATTGATCAATGCCTATGCACCAGAGCACCTTATTTTATCGGTGGACAATGCCTTAGTGGTAGCGGAAAAAATCGTCAATGCCGGCTCGGTATTTATTGGAAACTATTCCCCAGAATCAGTAGGGGATTATGCAAGCGGCACCAACCATACTTTACCTACCAATGGCTATGCAAAAGCTTATAGTGGCGTGAGTGTAGACAGTTTTGTAAAAAAGATCACTTTCCAGCAATTGACCGAGATGGGCTTAAGAAATATAGCACAAACAGTCATTCAAATGGCATCTGGGGAGCAATTGGAAGCCCATGCCCAAGCTGTTGCAATTAGAGTGAAAGATATAGAATCAAAAATGTAATTTTAAGCACGATTAAAAGTGAACTATGGCATTTGAATTAGATAATTTGGTGAGGCCGAATATAAAAACATTGAAGCCGTATTCGTCTGCAAAAGATGAATATACGGGGGATGCAAAAATTTTGTTGGATGCCAACGAAAATAGTTTGGGTTCACCATTAACAAAATGGTACAACAGGTATCCCGATCCTTACCAACAAAAACTAAAAGATAAATTAGCTTTTGTAAAGCAAATTGCAGCCAACCAAATTTTTATTGGGAATGGCAGTGATGAATGCATTGATATTTTATTTAGAACTTTTTGCGAACCAGGAAAAGACAATATCATTATTTGTCCTCCTACTTATCCAATGTATGAAGTCAGTGCAAATATCAATGACATAGCCATACAAAAGGCGCCGTTGTTGTCCGACTATCAATTGAACATAGCGCATATTGAACAATTGGTGAATGCAAACACAAAAATCATTTGGATTTGTTCGCCGAATAATCCAACAGGTAATTCATTAGATAGAATTGATATTGAAACGATTTTAAATCATTTTGAGGGCATTGTGGTGGTGGATGAAGCCTATATTAATTTTTCAAAACAAAAATCATTTGTTCAATCCTTGATAGATTATCCAAACCTTGTGGTCTTACAAACTTTGAGTAAAGCATGGGGATTGGCTGGACTAAGATTAGGTATGTGTTTTGCAAGTCCTCAAGTCATTGGATTTATGAATAAAGTGAAAGCACCTTATAATATCAATATTGTTACACAAGAACTGGCATTACAAGCTTTAGATGAAGTGGGGCAAGTGAATGATATGATTAAGCTATTAGTGGATATGCGTATAGCTTTAGCCGAGGTGATTGGGTCCATGCCACATGTGATTCAGGTTTTTCCTTCGGATACCAATTTTATTTTAGTCAAAATTCCAAAGGCAAGACAATTATATGCGTATTTACTGTCACAAGGCATTATTGTGAGAGATCGATCTGCTTTGGAATTATGTGAAGATAGCCTTAGGATCACAGTAGGTACGGAGCAAGAAAATACTTTACTGGTAGATGCCATGTATGAATGGATAACCAATACTTTTGAATTAACTTTAAACTAAATTACTTTAAACTAAAATACTTCAAAATAAAATCAAATAACATGTATAAATTAAGCAACTTATTATTGGCTTGTGTTTTTGTTTTTTCAGTGAATGCACAAGAGAACGCAGGATTAAGATTGCCTGCTGGTTTTTCTGCAACTTTATTTGCAGATCAAATTGGTGCAGCAAGACATATTACTATCAATGACAAAGGCATCTTATTTGCCAAATTGAATTACCCAAATAAGGCAGGTCAAAGTATTGTAAGAATGGAAGATGCCAACGGTGATGGTATTGCAGAAAAACAAAGTGGATGGGGTAAATATGGTGGAACAGGTATTTATGTAAAAGGGAATCAATTGTATGCAAGTTCAGACGACGCTGTGTATTTATATCAATTAGATGCCAATGGCGAAGTGACCAATCCAACTGCACCTAAAACAATCATTCAAAATTTACATAGCAGAAGACAACATGCTTCTAAATCAATCACTTTAGATCCTCAAGGAAATATCTATGTGAATATTGGGGCTTACTCAAATGCTTGTCAAGAAAAAGATAGATCAGTAGGCTCTAAGGGGATGATGCCTTGTCCAATTTTAGATTCTGCTGGTGGTGTTTGGAAATTTGATGGCAGCAAAGAAAATCAATCTTATGCAGAGGGTAAAAGATATGCTACAGGATTAAGAAATGTGATTGGTTTAGATTGGAACAATCAAACGAATAGTTTATTTGTAACACAACATGGACGTGATCAATTGAATACTTTTTATCCAACCATGTATACAGATGCTCAGAATGCAGAATTACCTGCAGAAACCATGTATGAAATGAAAGAAGGGGACGATGCGGGATGGCCTTATGTGTATTACGACCCATTTCAAAAGAAAAAAATACTTTCTCCTGAATATGGTGGAGATGGGAAATTAGAAGGTGGAAAAAATGCACTTAATCCTTTGGTTGCTTTTCCAGCACATATGGCGCCAATGGCATTGTTATTTTACAAAGGCAATCAATTCCCAGCTAAATATAAAGAAGGTGCATTTATTTCTTTTCATGGTTCTTGGAACAGAGCACCATTACCTCAAGAAGGCTATTTTGTAGCCTTTGTACCATTTAAAAATGGCAAGCCCTCTGGCGAATGGGAAATATTTGCGAATGGATTTGCTGGAGCAGATAACAATAAAAGTCCAAGAGCGGCTAAAGCAAGACCATGTGGTTTAGCAGAAGGCCCTGATGGAAGTTTATATGTAAGTGATGATAGCAAGGGTGCGATTTTTAAAATTAGTTTTAATAAATAAGTATGCAAAAGATGCAATTCAAAATAGTCAGCTTGATCTTAATAGCCTTGTTTTATTGTATTCAGGGGAATGCCCAAAATATGCAAAAAGGCAAAAAAATATATGAGACTAGATGTCTAGCTTGTCATCAAGCAGATGGTGGTGGTGTACCAAATATGAATGCACCACTTGATGCTGCTTCCAATGTGGTAGGTAAAGATATCGCAAGGTTGGTCCGTATTATCCGTTATGGCTACAATGAGCGTGTTGCATTGGATGGTTTTTATTATAGCAATGCCATGACAGCGAGCCCAGACTTAAAAGACAATGAAATTGCAGATTTGTTGACCTATATTAGAAACAGTTGGTCCAATAAAGCGAGTGCAGTTACAATTGCTCAGGTGCAGGCTGCTAAAAAGAAGAAATAAAAAAAGTAAAAGTAAAAGATGCGACCAATATTATTCATTGACAGAGATGGTGTGGTACTAGAAGAACCAGCAACTGATTTTCAGATAGACCATATTGATAAGACCATTTTTGTACCTGGTGTAATCTCCAACATGCAAAAAATAGCCAACGAATTTGGCTATTATAAAGTGATGGTGACCAATCAGGATGGATTAGGTACGGATGCTTTTCCTACATCGACATTCCAACCTATTCAGGACTTAATGTTGCGCACTTTGAAAGGAGAAGGGGTGGTATTTGATGAAATTTTAATTGACACTACTTTCTCTAAAGACAATGCACCGACCAGAAAACCAGGAACGGGATTGGTGAAGCATTTGATGGATGACAGCCAATTTGATTTAAGTATATCTTATGTGATTGGAGACCGTTGGTCGGATATTGAATTGGCAAAAAATATAGGATGTAAAGCCATCTATTTAAAATCCATTTTGCATTCGTTAACAGCTGAGCAAGAAATTGCGCTGAGACCATTTATTGCTTATGAAGCAAACAATTGGCAAGAGATTTATCAGTTTTTAAAATTGGGATTGAGAACCGTGGTACATGATCGAAATACCAAAGAAACTAAAATTCATATTGAGTTGAATTTAGATGGTAAGGGCGAAGCAAAAATCCATACAGGATTGGGATTTTTTGATCATATGTTAGAGCAAATTGCAAGACACGGGGCATTGGATATGCAAATTCAATGTGATGGTGATTTGCATATTGACGAGCATCATACGATAGAAGATGTGGGGATTGCTTTAGGCGAGGCTTTTGCAAAAGGATTGGTGGATAAAAGAGGGATGGAAAGATATGGCTTTGCGCTACCAATGGATGAGGCGGAAGCGAAAGTCTTAATTGATTTTGGTGGAAGAAATTGGATCGTTTGGGACGCAGACTTTAAACGCGAAAAAATCGGGGAAATGCCAACCGAGATGTTTTTCCACTTTTTCAAATCCTTTAGTGATGCGGCTAAAGCCAATATCAATATAAGTTGTAAGGGAGACAATGAACACCATAAGATCGAAGCCATCTTTAAAGCCTTTGCAAAAGCTATCAAAATGGCGGTGAAGCGAAACCCTGCCAGCGATGCTTTACCTAGCACCAAAGGCGTCTTATAAACCTAACAATCAATAGCAACTTCAAATAGGTTTTTTTGGTTTAAGATACCGAATACCTTAAATTTGTACTCGAATGAAAACAATAAACAACTTTTGGTGGTGGCATACAAACTCTGTTGGGGTATTGTAATGTCGTGACCATAATTGTCAAGCTATACATCAACCCCGACAGATTCTGTCGGGGTTGTTTTATTTAACGAATGACTGAACTAAGATGAAAAAAATGTTGATACAAACCGAGGTGACTAAAATGTTAGCCGATACATTTACACCAGTTGGCATCTACCTTCGATTAAGAGATCGATTCAGGGATACGATATTATTAGAGAGCACGGATTCCCATGCTGCTGAAAATAGTTATTCGTTTATTGGAGTGAATGCGATTGGTGGGATTGAAATATCTAGTTTAAATGAAATTGAATTTAAATATCCAAAGCAAGAACCTCAAAAAGAATTGATTCAAAAAGTACAAGATGCCCCTGATCGTATTTGGGCCTTTATGCAACAATTTGAGATGCAACCATCCACCCAAAAAGAAGCTGTTTTTGCACAGGGCTTATATGGGTATACAGCTTATGACGCTATTCCGTTTTTCGATACCATCGAATTTAAGGTTGGTGCGCCAGTGATTCCATTGATGCGTTATCGCTTATACCAATATGTAATTGCATTCAATCATTTTAAAGACGAATTATTTATCTGCGAAAATAAAATTGATGGAATTGATTCCGAATTGGATGCATTGGTGTCTTGTATCAAAAATAAAGATGTGCCTCAATATCCATTTAGTATAGTAAGTAATGAATCTTCTAATTATACCGATGAAAACTATCGTGAAGCAGTTCAAAAAGGAATTCAACATTGTATGCGTGGCGATGTATTTCAGATTGTATTGAGTAGAAGGTTCCAACAACAATTTGCTGGAGACGAATTCAACGTTTATAGAACTTTAAGAAGTATCAATCCTTCACCTTATCTATTCTTTTTTGATTATGGGGACTATAAATTAATGGGTTCATCACCCGAAGCGCAAATCATTATCAAGGAAGGAAAAGCAGTGGTGCATCCTATTGCTGGCACATTCAAAAGATCTGGCGACGAAGCCATTGATGCAGAACGAACGCAAGCCTTGTTGAATGATCCTAAAGAAAATGCAGAGCATGTGATGTTGGTTGACTTAGCAAGAAACGATTTAAGCAGGGTTTGTACCGAAGTGCGTGTAAAACATTATCGACAAGTACATTATTATAGTCATGTGATTCATTTGGTGAGTGAGGTAGAAGGTAAGGTGGCTAAGGATGCCAATCCGTTTCATTTAATTGCAAAAACATTTCCTGCTGGCACATTGAGTGGCGCACCAAAATTTAAAGCAATGCAATTGATAGATGGGATTGAACCAACTAAGCGATCTTATTATGGAGGTTGTATTGGTTTTGTTGGTTTTAATGGCAGTTGTAATCAAGCCATTATGATTCGTACTTTCTTGAGTAGGCAAAATACATTGACTTACCAAGCTGGTGCAGGAGTAGTGGCAGCAAGTGATCCAGAAAGTGAATTACAAGAAGTGAATAATAAATTGAATGCTTTAAAGACCGCCATTGTTTTGGCTGAAAAAATTTAATATAGACCCAATGAAAATATTAGTATTTGATAATTACGATTCCTTCACTTATAACTTGGTTCAAATGATCAAGGAACAGTCGAATGCAACGGTGGAGGTTTTTAGAAACGATGAAATTCCTTTGGAGGATGTCAAAGCCTATGATAAAATCTTATTGTCACCTGGTCCAGGTATTCCATCAGAATCTGGCTTGCTCCTCACTTTAATAAAAACCTACGCAGCCACTAAATCTATTTTAGGTGTTTGTCTTGGACAACAAGCCATTGCAGAAGCTTTTGGTGGTTGTTTAACGAATCTATCTAAAGTGTATCATGGTATAGCAACACCTATTGAATTAATTGGTGCATCGAATTTATTTGAAGGACTACCAAAAACATTTCAAGTAGGGAGGTACCATAGCTGGGTGGTGAATGAACAGGATCTGGCAGCCGAATTAAAAGTCACTTCTAAAGACGCCGATGGTTATATCATGTCTTTAGAACATATAAGTTATGATGTGAAAGGGGTGCAATACCATCCTGAAAGTGTCTTAACACCAGAAGGGGCTAAGATCATTGGTAACTGGTTGAAAAATTAATAAAATATTTAGATGAAAAAGATATTACAATATTTATTTGAACATAAAACTTTGAGTCGTGACGCTGCTAAAGAGGTGTTGACTCAGATTGCGCAAGGGGTATACAATGAACACGAAGTCACCTCCTTTGTGACCGTGTTCTTAATGCGAAGTATTACCATTGACGAATTAATGGGTTTTAGGGATGCTTTGTTATCCCTTGCAGTGCCTTTGAATCTAGGTATTGACAATGCAATGGATATTGTAGGTACAGGTGGAGATGGCAAAGACACATTTAATATTTCTACATTGGCATGTTTTATTGTGGCAGGTGCTGGTCAGCCCGTAGTGAAACATGGTAATTATGGCGCTTCAAGTGTTAGTGGGTCATCCAATGTAATGGAACAACTAGGTTATGTTTTTAAAAATGACGAGGCTGCATTATCTAAAGAAGTGAAGGAAGCCGGCATTTGTTTTTTACATGCACCCTTGTTTCATCCAGCATTAAAAACAGTTGGTCCAATCCGAAGAAATATGGGGCTTAGAACTTTCTTCAATATGCTAGGTCCAATTGTGAATCCAGCAAAACCTGCTTATCAATTAATTGGGGTCTATAATTTAGAAATGGCTAGGATTTATAATTATGCCATGCAATCCTTAGGAAAAGAATTTACATTGATCCATAGTCTGGATGGTTATGATGAAATTTCATTGACCTCTGATACTAAAATCATTTCCAATAAAGGGGAGTTCATTATGACGCCTTATCAGTTAGGTAAGCGCAAAGTTTTTGCTGAAGAATTATACGGAGGTAATACAGTAGAAGCGGCTGCTGCTATATTTAAAAAAATTATTCAAGGCAATGGTAGTTGGTCCCAAAACGCGGTGGTATTAGCGAATGCAGCGATGGCGCTTCAGGTAACTGGACAATATGAAAACTATGAAGCTGCTTTTCAGGCTGCAGTAAAGAGTTTAGAATCTGGCGCTGCCAATAATTGCTTAAATCAATTAATCAGTTTGCAAAAATGAGTACAAATATCCTAGCTAAAATTGTCGATCATA
>CAMCQV010000041.1 GCA_945877085.1 Chitinophaga pinensis | reverse complement strand
TTATGGATGTTCGGATCTGTTTTAGAAAATGTATGGGGGCCTAAGCGATTTTTATTGTTTTATATTTTATGCGGCGTTGGCGCTTCGGTCTTACACTTACTCATACTTTCATACGAGTTTGTGCCGATGGCTTCGGACCTGATGCAACTAAGTCAAATGAGTGTGTCAGGATCTTCAGACTTTAACCAGGCCGTATTGGCTTATTCAAAAGCACATAATATACAATTAACAAGAATATTAACTGAGAACAATGTAAGCCTTGCTACACCTGGTATTAGAACCGAGATCATGGAGCTTTTGACAAACAATTATAACAAGACATTGAATACGGCTACATTAGGCGCAAGTGGTGCAGTTTTTGGTATTATCATGGCCTTCGTTTATTTATTTCCAAATACCTATATCTATATTTATTTTTTCTTTCCCATTAAAGCAAAGTGGTTGGGTATCTTATATTTCTCATACGAACTATTTTTTGCAGTGCGCAATACTGCAGGAGATAACGTCGCAAGATGGGCGCATGTGGGCGGCGCGATTGTAGGATTTGTATTGGTATATCTTTGGTCAAAGAAGGAACGTAACAATAGATGGAACTAACATTAAAATAGTATCAACGCATGCAATCAACAGAACAATCCAAACCATTATTTGGCGCAGACAACAATGCTTTAGTAGCACTTGTATCGGTCAATTTAATGATTGCAGTGACTTATGGCATGACCAGGATGGTTTACTTTTTAGAGGGTTTTCCGATGGCACAGTTTTATGACGAAGTGGTACACCATTTTATGCTATCGCCATATTATCAGGAATCCCTAGAAAAACCTTGGACATTTTTTATCTACAACTGGTCCCATGATCAATTTTGGACACTTTGTGGTAATATGATTTGGCTAACTGTTTTTGGAAATATTTTACAAAATCAAAAAGCCAATAAGCATCTATTCCCTATATATTTATACAGTGGTATCCTTGGTGGATTGGCTTTCATTGGTCTTGGCGCTGGTATTTCATTTATGGGGGCAGAATTAAGCATCATGGCATTAGCAACGGCTGCATTAAGTTTAAATCCAACTTATCAACTACAACTCAACGGCACAGCAGGCATTCCTGTTTGGCTTATTTTTACAGTGTATTCTATCATACAAGTGTCAACGCATTTTACAGGCACTCCGGTATTCTTTTTTACATTGAGCGTGGGCGGATTTGTAGGCGTATCCTATATGTATTTACTAAAAAAGAAGATTGATCTAGGAAATTGGATGCATGTCATTGTAAAAAAGTGCAATGGTTTAATGGCACCAAAAGAAGCGCAATAAATATTTAAAAGCATCATGGCAAAAAAATCACGCATAAGAATTTTTGGTAAAGGGCTGCTTTTATCAGTTCACCTTTTACTTGTGTTATTGTTATTGTATCCTCAATTTTTTATGCCGCTTGGATGGATCTGGGTGAATGGTTTTTTAAGTTTATTGGCTCCATATATTATCGTATTACACCTCTTGTTTTTATTTATCTGGCTTATTGCGAAACCTATACTATCATTGATTTCTGTGGTAACCTTGGGAATAGCTTATCCAACGATTTTGGTTTTATTTGCTTGGCATCCTGGCACACCCTTCTCACAAAAAAAGAAGGACAATAGTTTACGCATCACTAGTTTTAATGTGAAGGAGTTTAATGGCAACACACCACAACCAATAGGGCATAAATTAAGAACAGAAGATATTGCAGCATCTATTCAAAAATGGGATCCAGATATTATTTGCTTACAAGAGTACAATACCAAAGAACTCAAGAACGATATAGCGAACCATGCCACTTATTTTGATCAAAAGTATCCTTATTCCTTTTTTTCCAAAGACCATCAGATCAATGAGGCCAATTATTTTGCAGGCAATATCATTTATTCAAAGTACAAGATCTTATATGCCGAAAGGGTTCCATTTACCAATCAAGAAAGTTTGATTTATGTGGACTTATTAAAAGGGGATGATACAATACGCGTCTTCACTACACATTTAGCTTCTTTTAAATTTAAGCAAAATGATTTTGAGGCGATAGATGATGCAGCTGATGCCAACCAGGCGGCATTGAAAGCAAAGTATAGTGTGATGCGCAAAATGAAACATGCTTTTATGATACGTGCAGTGCAGGCCTCGAACATTCAAGCACAGTTGGCTAAGAGCCCTTATCCCACTATTATCACTGGAGACTTTAATGATGTGCCAAGTTCTTATACCTATAAATTAATTAAAGGGGATATGCAGGATGCATTCTTGGCAAAGGGTTTTGGAATAGGCGCCACCTATATGAACCTCTCACCCACTTTAAGAATAGATTATATCATGGCGGATAATAAATGGCAAGTAAAAGGATGGGAATCCTTAGATGAGAACCTGAGCGACCACCACATGATCATGGCGGACCTCCAATTGGTCAAGAATTAGCCATTCTTTTAGGTAAAATAAAATTATCTTTGAGGACTACTATGCCACTAAAAATATACAACTCACTTACCCGTCAAAAAGAAGTTTTCGAACCTATTAACGCACCCTATGTGGGCATGTACGTTTGTGGTCCAACGGTAAGTGGTGAAAGTCATTTAGGACATGCAAGGCCTTTTATCACTTTTGATGTAGTGTACCGATATCTGTTACACAAGGGATACAAAGTACGTTACGTAAGAAATATTACAGATGCTGGCCATTTTGAAGAAGGAAAAGTAGCGGAAGATAAAATTGCAAGTAAGGCGATTTTAGAAAAATTAGAACCCATGGAGTTGGTGCAGAAATACACCAATCTATACCATTGGGCAATGACGCAATTTAATAATCTGCCACCCAGCATAGAACCCACCGCTACAGGACATATTGTAGAGCAGATCGAAATGATTAAAAAAATCATGGCAGACGGGTATGCTTATGAGTCCAATGGTTCGGTATATTTTGATGTAGTAAAATACAATGACGATTATTCCAAAAAGAATCAACCCTACGGAATATTAAGTGGTCGCAATATCGAAGAGCAACTAGAGAGTACAAGAGATTTAGAAAACCAGGAAGAGAAAAAAAATAAAGTAGATTTTGCTTTATGGAAAAAAGCACCTACTGAACATATCATGCGCTGGCAAAGTCCATGGGGAGAAGGCTTTCCGGGTTGGCATATTGAATGTTCTGCCATGGCCACAAAGTATTTAGGAAAACAATTTGATATACATGGTGGTGGAATGGATTTACAATTTCCACACCACGAGTGTGAGATTGCACAAAGTACAGTTTGCAATCATCAAATGCCTGCGCGCTATTGGATGCACAATAATATGATTACCATCAATGGACGTAAGATGGGTAAGAGTTATAATAATGTAATTAAGTTAAGTGAATTGTTCGAAGGCAATCATGCAGAACTTACACAAGCATATACGCCAATGACCGTAAGGTTCTTTATTTTACAAAGTCAGTACCGAGGCACTTTGGATTTTAGCAATGAAGCATTGCAAGCATCAGAAAAAGCATTACGCAGATTCATGGAGGGATACGAGTGGTTACAAGCACAAAGCTTTGATAAAAATACGGTATCTAAGGACCAAGTACTTGCCGATCAATTAATGACCTGGAGCAATGAGTTAGAACTATTCATGGATGACGATATAAATACTGCGAAAGTGGTAGCCAATTTATTTGAAATCCTTCCTAGCATCAATTCATTAAAAGATAAGCATATTGCAGCAGATGCAGTATCGGGTGCTGTTTGGGCAACTGTTCAAACGCAATTAAAAATATTTGTAGAATCTATTTTAGGAATAAAAGTAGATAAGGGTGCGAATCGCCAACAATTAAATGGTGTGGTGGAATTGTTGATTGAAATCAGAAAACAAGCCAAGGCCAATAAAGATTTTGCGACCAGCGATAAAATTAGAAATCAATTGGCAGAGATGGGCATACAGTTGAAAGACGAGAAAGACGGAAGTATAAGTTACAGTTTCTAGTGATTGTCTAATGGTCGCAGTCATCTTCGTGCGCATGGTTATGCATTCTACAACTATTGTGATTGTTGATATGCGCAATGATGATAAAAAATGCTGCAGGGAATAATAAGTACAATTCTGCCTCTCTAAAGACCATTCTACAAAACATCAATCCTATCCCAATACTAAATAAGATAATTGGCTTAAAGCTATGGTGGTGTTTTTTATAACCATGGTATAAAGAATAGGCGCCAATCCCAAAAGAAAGTAGGATCATCCCAAATTCAAAACTTGGGTTGTGTAATACATTAATGCCTAATAAAGGTAGACTACTAAAAAATAAGGGCAATAATGCACAGTGAATAGCACATGCCAAAGAAGTGCCAATGCCAATTGCGTCCCAGTTCCATTTTTTAAACATAATGCAAAGCTAAGCCAATACCCTGAAAATAATAGTAACTTTGTGATGCATTTAAAGCAAATTCAGATGTCAAAAAAATCAGCTATTTACCTTGTATTTTTTGTAGTCCTTCTTTCGGGATTTTATTATTTTTTATTCAGGGGCACCGATAATTGGAAAGTGAAGATGCCTGTTTTGAGCTATGTCCAGCCTTTTTCTTTTACCAATCAGGACGGGAATCAAGTGACAGAAAAAGTATTTCAAAATAAAATCACGGTGGTTGAATATTTTTTCACCACATGTAAGGGCATCTGTCCTAAGTTGAATAAAAACATGAAAGAGGTTTATTTGGTCTATAAGGACAATCCTGATTTTCAAATTCTTTCTCATACTTGTAATCCAGAAACAGATTCTGTTCCAGTTTTAAAACACTATGCAGATTCTCTAGAAGTGAATACAGCTAAATGGATTTTTGTCACTGGCCGAAAAGATAGTCTCTATCAAATGGCTCGTGGTTCTTATTTATTGGATGATCCTAAAAATAATGTGGTGAAAATAGAAGATCAATTTATCCATACGCAGTTTTTTGCACTCGTAGACAGAAACGGTAAAGTGCGCGGAAAAATATATGATGGATTAAAGACCTTAGAAGTAGAACAATTAAAAGTGGATATCGCTAGATTGATTAAAGAATAGCGCTATTAAAATACAACAGCATAAATAGATCGAAATGATTTTTGTAACAGGCGCAAGCGGCTTAGTAGGATCACATTTAATCCAGTCATTATTGGGTAAAGAAAAAAAAGTACGCGCCCTGTATCGTCAATCTGTGCCTGTATTTGCGGGCTCCGAACAATGTGAATGGATCCAAGGTGATATCCTAGATCCAATTGGTTTAACAGCCGCATTGGAAGGTGTGGACTATGTGTATCATTGTGCTGCGATTGTTTCATTTGCACCAGGTGCAGCAGCAAAAATGTTGCAGTCGAATGTGGAAGGAACAGCCAATGTGGTGAATGCATGTTTGGTACAACAAATCAAAAAATTAATTTTTGTTAGTTCTGTTGCAGCATTAGGCAGAATAAGAGAAAACCAAGCGATAGACGAATCCATGCATTGGACACCTGCAACAAGTAATAGTGTGTATGGACAGTCAAAATATTTAGCAGAATTAGAAGTATGGAGAGCGATGGAAGAGGGATTGCCTATGGCGATTGTGAATCCTGTGATTATTTTAGGTGCAGGAGATTGGAACAATGGATCCTCAGGCATTTTTAAATCTGCTTACAATGAGTTCCCTTGGTATACGGATGGCATGAGTGGTTTTGTAGACGTATTAGACGTGGTAGATGCCATGCAAATTTTAATGGAAAGCAATGTGGTGGGACAACGTTATGTATTAAGTGCCGAAAATATTCATTACAGAGACATCTTTAAAGCCATTGCAAAAGCATTTGATAAAAAACTGCCTCATAAAAAAGTAACCCCATTTTTAGCAGGGATTGTTTGGAGACTAGAATCCATCAAGGGCATGATAACAGGTAAAGCACCATTATTAACCAAGGAAACAGCTGCTACAGCTCAGGCAATCGTAAGATTCGATAATCAAAAGTTCTTACATGCATTTCCAGATTTTAAATACAGGAAAGTAGAGGACACGATTATAAGAGTGGCGAAGGAGTTAAAAGCAATTCACCAATTAGCTTAATCTTCCATCATTTTTTTCCATAGCGCAGGGATTCTTCTAATCCATACATATTCTCTACGCTTTATACTTGCGTCTTCTGCAGGAAAGCCTAAGTAGGTTTTATTGCCTTCAATTGTGTTTACTACACCCGATCCACCTAATACCACCGCATTTTCACCAATCGTTAAGGTCTTATTGACGCCCACCTGTCCCCAAAGGGTCACACCCGCTTTAATTTTAACCCCTCCAGCTATCCCAACTTGTGCAGCAATTAAACAATTGGCTTCTAATTGGGTATCATGTCCAACATGCACCATATTATCTAGTTTAGAGCCCATACCTATTATAGTATCACCACTCACGCCTCGGTCAATGGTACAATTTGCACCAATTTCCGCCTTGTCTTCTATAATAACACGTCCACAACTTGGCATTTTTACATACCAAGCGGGTCTATTTTTTTTAGTGTTATAATAAAACGCATCCGATCCTATCACCGTATTTGCTTGTATCACAACATGGTCTCCAATAATGGTATCTGATAAAATAGTTACCCCAGGATGAATGATACAATGGTCTCCAATTTGCACATTCGCACCAACAAAAACATTTGGCATCAACACACTGTTTACACCTATTTTTAAGTCAGAACTAATTGATTCTGTGCTTATTTTAAATGGTTTAAAGTGGTTTACCAATTTTGCATAAGCATCAAACGGCGATTCACAATACAATAAAGTTTTTCCTTTAGGCAATTCCACCTCCTTACTATTGATAATAATGCAAGTAGCTGAACTATTGATACAAGTAGCATAATATTTTGGATGATCTACAAAGACAAGATCACCATTTTCTACTTGATGAATTTCATTTATTCCAGTGATAAAAAGTTGATCATTACCAATGATTTCTGCATTCATAAATTCAGATAACCATTGTACCGAAACGGGTGCGGAAAGCTTCATATGCGTGATTTTGGGCTAAATCAAAGGTAATGCGCCTTTTTTATAAAAAATTTTTTTAACAAAAATACTTCCCATTTTAGGGCAATTATTTTTCATAATATAGACTTTTAAAATCTGTAACATGTATAGCAATAAAAAAATAGGTTTCAATGAAATCCTTTGTTTATATATGTTTTATCGATTTCATTTTTTTTAAATCGCGCATTCATTAGATTTTATTTATTCAATTTATATATTTTTATCTTTCAAAAAAGATGCCAATAAAAGTCCATTTGTGGATAAACCCAAAAAATTTGTTTACAATTTTTTTGTAATTAGAATAAAGTATAATTAATATTGTGAAGGGAATTCAATTCCCGTACTTACTAACCCATCTATATACGAGGTCCCACAACAGTGGGACTTTGTTTTTTCAGCCGCTCAAACAAGTACAAATTCATGGACTATTTTTTAATTTACAAACCATTTCAAGTGCTCTCGCAATTCACTTCGACAGATGGTAAATTGTGCTTAAAAGACATCTTACATGTACCAAATGATGTCTATCCTGTAGGAAGATTAGACTATGATAGTGAGGGATTATTATTGATCACGAATGATAAAAGTATCAATCAGCAGTTATTAAATCCTGTATTTGCACATCAGCGCAGTTACTGGGTTCAGGTAGATGGTGCTATTACCGAATCAGCCATCTCAGCATTATGTAAAGGCGTATCTATTAATGTGGATGGAAAAATTTACAAAACCAAGCCAGCTAAATTGGAAATCCTGCCTGATACCTTAGAAGTACCAGAGCGCAATCCACCTATCCGATTCAGAAAAAATATTCCAACAAGCTGGGTCGCGATACAAATCACCGAAGGCAAGAATCGTCAGGTACGTAAAATGTTTGCACAGGTTGGTTTTCCAGTATTGCGTTTAATTAGGGCAAAATTGGGCAAGTATTCGGTGCATCAAATGCAACCGGGCGATTGTTTATCTTTAACTGCTGCCGAAGTTCAGGAAGGCTTCTTTCGCTAATTGACTGCTAAGTTTTACTTTTGCAGTAATCCAATAAATTATTAATCGATTATAATGAGTCATTTATCAGAGCAGGAAATTATTAGAAGAGAAAAGCTACAAGCTTTAGAAGCCGCAGGGATTGATGCTTATCCAGCCCCATTGTACCCAGTAACGCATTTATCTCAGGATATCAAGGCGCATTTTACAGAAGAGACGAAGGAGCAATTTGCGGCAGTATGTGTTGCTGGACGTATCATGAGCGTGAACGACAAGGGAAAAGTATTATTTGTAAAGATTCAAGATGATCAAGGTATTTTTCAATTATATGTTAAAAGAGATGAGATCTGTCCAGACGAAGACAAAACTTATTGGGATGTCATTACAAAGAATGGATTGGACTTGGGAGATATCATTGGTGCAACAGGTTATGTGTTTACCACAAAAACTGGAGAGACCTCATTGCACGCATCTACTTTAACCTTATTGGCAAAATCATTAAAGCCTTTGCCTGTTGTAAAGAGAGACGAGTCAGGACAAGTATTTGACGCTGTAACAGATCCAGAGTTCAGGTACCGTCAACGTTATGCTGATTTAGTGATCAATCCAGAAGTAAAAGAGACATTTACCAAGCGTACTATATTAATGAATACCATCCGCCAGTTTTTAAACGAACGCGGCGCATTGGAAGTAGATACGCCGGTATTGCAATCTATTCCTGGTGGTGCAGCTGCTAGGCCATTTGTGACGCATCACAATGCATTAGATGTACCATTTTATTTACGCATTGCAAATGAATTGTATTTAAAGCGTCTGATTGTAGGCGGTTTTGATTGGGTATATGAGTTTAGTAGAAATTTCCGTAACGAAGGAATGGACCGCACACATAACCCTGAGTTTACCGTATTAGAATGGTATACTGCCTACAAAGATTATTTATGGATGATGGAAATCACAGAGCAGTTGTTTGAAAAAATCGCATTGACATTACACGGCAAGACAGAACTGCAAGTGGGTGACAAGACGATCAACTTTAAAGCACCATTTAAGCGTATCAGCATCTTAGATGCCATCAAAGAAAATACGGGCATTGATATTAGCGGGATGGATGAGGCTGGATTAAGAGATGTATGTAAGCAATTAAAAATAGATGTTCCACCAACGATAGGTAAGGGTAAATTGATTGATGAATTATTTGGTGCTACAAGTGAGCATACTTATACCCAACCAACTTTTATCATTGACTATCCAGTAGAGATGAGTCCATTGACAAAGAAGCATAGAACAAAAGAAGGATTAGTAGAGCGTTTTGAATTAATGGTGAATGGAAAAGAATTAGCGAATGCATATTCTGAGTTAAATGATCCAATTGAACAACGCAAGCGATTCGAAGATCAATTGGCTTTAATGGAAAGAGGTGACGACGAAGCCATGTTCATTGACCATGACTTTTTAAGAGCATTGGAATATGGTATGCCACCAACATCGGGAATTGGTATTGGTATAGATCGTTTGTGTATGATGATGTTGAATCAACCATCTATTCAAGATGTATTGTTCTTCCCGCAAATGCGCCCGGAGTCCTTTGAATAGGAACTTGTAAAATAAAAAAGGCCACTCAATCGAGTGGCCTTTTTTTGCGCTTCTTTAATTAACTCTAGTCACGGTAATTCAAAGCCGGTTTGATGTCACCCAACAAAGCTTTGTATTTATAATCACCAATTGATTTAGTAAATTCTTCTGTTGCTTTTTTAATCAATTCAGGATTGCTCATTAAATCAATTGCAGTCAATGCCATTGTTTTACTAGCTACCAACATGCCCTTGGTGCCAATTTCTGTTCCACCAGAAGCAACTGCTTGCCAGCTATGTGCTGCAGTTCCTGGCACCCATGTAGCTGCGCGTAATCCTACTGTTGGTTTTGCATAACTTACATCACCCACATCTGTAGAACCGCTATTGCCTTCGTTGATATAGGACAATGGTTTTATTACAGTAGCAGTTGCTAAATCTACCGGAGCAACCATTGTTGGTTGTAATTTTTTAGCAAAAGCAATTTCTGCTTCTGTATAATGAACACCTCCAACTTTTTCTAAATTGGCTTGCATCGTTTCTGCAAGTGTTTTATTAATTAACAAGTCGTGCGTACCACCAATGATATCATATTTCATCGTGGTGCCTGTTCCTAAAGCGGCACCTTCTGCTGCTTTTACCACTCTATCAAAAATGTCTACCACTTCTTTTCTTTTTGGATGACGTACATAATAATATACTTCTGCAAAATCAGGAATTACATTTGGCGCTTTACCACCATTAGTAATCACATAATGAATTCTTGTTTCCTGAGGAATATGTTCACGCATCATGTTTACCATATTGTCCATGGCTTCTACCGCATCTAATGCAGATCTGCCTTGGTCCGGCGCAGCTGCAGCATGTGCAGAGATGCCATAAAATTTAAACTTAGCCGATTTATTGGCTAATGCACTTGTAGTTGTGATTGCATTTACATCATCTGGATGCCAGTGAATCACCGCGTCTAAATTGTTAAACAATCCTTCACGCACTAGAAACACTTTACCACTTCCACCTTCTTCTGCAGGTGTTCCATAAACTTTAATAGTACCTTTTAATTTACCTGCAGCAATTAATTCTTTAATAGCAATGCCAGCAGATACACTTGCGGTGCCAAACAAATGGTGTCCACAAGCATGTCCAGCATTTTTTCCAACAATCGGATCTCTTTCTGCAGATGCAGATTGATTGATACCAGGTAAGGCATCATACTCGGCTAAAATTCCAATCACAGGACTGCCAGTGCCGTAAGTCGCCACAAATGCAGTTGGGATACCAGCTACGCCCGTTTCAACAGCAAAGCCAGCATCACTTAAATGTTGAATATGCAATGCAGCACTCTTTACTTCTTTGTAACCTACTTCTGCATAATCCCAAATTTGCAAAGCAGTTTTTTTGTCTGCATCATAAGCACTATTCAATGCATTGATAGCAGTTTCTTTGTTGGCATTGATTTGAGCAGTGACAGGATCTACTTTTGTTTTCTTTTGGGCCCAAGCTCCAAAGGATAAAAATAACATTGCTCCAAGAAATAGTTTTTTCATCTTGTTGTTTTTTAATCATTATAAAAATAAGTCGGTATATAAATGACCACCAGGTACGACCGAATAGTGTGACAGGTCTGTGATGCCCTCTGCAGCTAAAACACCTTCGTCAATAAATGTTTGACCAGTATAGACCAATGGTTTTTTAGTAACAATAGCATAGGCTGCATCGGCAAGGATGGCCGGTGTACGACTCATGTTCGCAAGTGCCTCACCACCTAATAAATTTCTGACAGCAGCAGTGTCAATCGTCGTGCGAGGCCATAAAGCGTTCACAGAAATTTGATCTTCTTTAAATTCTTCTGCCCATCCAAGCGTCATCATGCTCATATTGTATTTAGTAATCGTATAAGCCACATGTGGTCCCAACCATTTTGGTGCTAAATTAATTGGAGGCGATAAAGTTAAAATATGCGCATGGGTAGATTTTCTCAAATAAGGTAAAGCATATTGCACCACTAAAAAAGTACCACGTACATTGATGCTTTGCATCAAATCAAATCTTTTACTTGGGGTATGTTCGGTATCCGTTAATTGTATTGCAGAAGCGTTATTGATTACAATATCAATGCCCCCAAATTTATCAACCGTTTGTTGTATTGCATTTGCAATCTGAGCTTCGTCTCGAATGTCTACTTGCACCGCTAAAGCACTAACACCCAATGCTTCTATTTCTGCAGCAGCAGAATAAATGGTCCCACCTAAACGTGGATCTTCCTCTACGGACTTCGCCGCAATCACAATATTGGCGCCAGCTGCAGCTAATTTAAGTGCAATGGCTTTGCCAATTCCCCTGCTCCCTCCAGTAATAAAAACTGTTTTTCCTAGAAGTGTTTTGTCAGACATTTTATTTGTATTTAATGAATTGATGAATGAAATTATTTTGAAATAAATCCTTGTATCAGTGCAGCCGTTTCCGAACATGCAGTATCCAATATTTCGTTTTTTACAACTGCATTAAATTGATCGCTAAAACTAATTTCATATGCAGCTTTATCCAATCGCATTTGCATTTTTTCTGCAGACTCTGTATTTCTTTTTGCAAGTCGCTCTTTCAATACCTCGATCGATGGAGGTAAAATAAAAATAGAGAATGCTTGATCTCCTAATTGTTTTTGTATGGCAATCGCACCCTTCACATCAATATCCAATACAGGCATTTTTCCTTCGGCCCAAATGCGTCCTAATTCAGATTTTAAGGTCCCATAATATAATCCTTCATACACCATTTCGTATTCTAAAAAATCATCTTGGCGAATATGCGCTTCAAAATCTGTTGAACTAATAAAATGATAGTCAACCCCATCTTGCTCCGCTCCTCTTGGCGCCCTTGTGGTGGCAGAAACCGAAAAAGCCAGCTGAGGATAATTCGCCAATAAAAATTTAGTGATCGAGGTTTTTCCAGCACCAGATGGCGCCGTCAAAATGATGACTTTTTTGTGTTGTTCAGACATGGGACTAAATTAAGCAAATACCATCTAAATAAATCATAATAAATAAGAAATAGAAAGCCTAAATAGGTTGTATATTTAAAGGACATTTTAAACATCCACATCTTATATTTATTTAATAATCGATTTTATGCAAAAACAACTTTTTACTTATTTGTTGCTCGCAATGTCTGTATTTGCGATTGCGCAGAAACCAACCGAAGAAGGAGCGACTAAAACCGCAGCTTTCAACAGATCCCTTAGCTTAGATCAAAAATCCGAAAAGACTGGTGAAGTGACTATTAAAGGTCAAAAAGTACCTTATAAAGTAACAGCAAGTACACAACCTGTATGGGACGAAGAAGGAAAAGCCATTGCAGGCTTATTTTATGTGTACTATGAGCGCACCGATGTAAGTAACAAAGAAACAAGACCCCTGGTGATTTCATTCAATGGTGGACCAGGTACAGCAAGTGTTTGGATGCACTTGGGATATACAGGACCTAA
>CAMCQV010000040.1 GCA_945877085.1 Chitinophaga pinensis | reverse complement strand
CCGAAAGAAATGGATTGATTTAAAAATGCAATTTGCTTGCATGAATCGAATCTTGCGTCTCTGTTTTATTATTATCTGTTGCATGAGTATATCTATTGCGCCTTTATTTGCTCAAATTGAAAATGCAGATGCATTACCCAAGCAATTTGATGTGATAGCAGAATCGTCTATCTATTGGACACCTAACTTATTGCAATCTAGTAATGGAGGACTGCATGATATGGCAAGATATCATGGCTTTGCATTGAATTGGGTGCCAAGAGGATTGGTCAGCAATAAAGGAAATCAAATCAATGGGATTGATTGGCGCACAAATCTAAATGGATGGGATCCCAACTTTAGTTATGCTGGTTTATATAGTGGTTTTAAAACCATCGATATGAATACAACTTATGGCATGAATTCAAATGGATTGAGTGGTGCATCTGGTAACAGTTCCATGTCTTCTACTGCTTCTTTATTTACAAAAACAAAATCAGTTAGTTCAAGTGTATCTAATGCAGCAACCATGCAAGAACTAAAACTGCAATGGCATACTGGACTTGTCAAAAAAAGCTATTGGATCAATGTGGATGCAGTGCTTCAAAAAACGCCTTTAGGTTATTTAGCAAATGGTTTGAAAAATCGACAGGGCATTTTATTGAGTATTGAAAAATTAATTGCTGCAAATCGACAATTGGGTTTTAGTTTTTGGTGGAGCCCTGTGCAGCAAGGGAAGCGCGCGCCCACGGTTCAAGAATTATATACCCTGACAAAAAATAATTTGTACAATCCTAGTTGGGGATGGTTGGATGGAAAACCTTTTTATGCCAATACTAAGAAAAGCAATGCACCTGTAATGAGCCTGCATTATGATATTCGTACTAAAAAAGAAAACCTAATTCAATTCAATCTAGGTGTTGTTCTTGGGACACAAAGTTCAACGCAGTTGGATTGGTCTAAGGCAGCAGATCCAAGACCCGATTATTACAAATATTTACCTAGTTATGCGATAGACGAACAACTTAAAAAAAATTTACTGAATTGGTATGCGATCCATCCTGAATTTTTTCAGATTCAATTTGATCAATTAAAAGCAAAAAATCTAGCTACTGCCAATGGTGCTGCTAAATATATCATCAATGAACAAGTTCAACAATTGCAATTAATTCGTTTTTCAGCTAAATCGAATCATACAATAAGTCCAACTAGTAAATGGCATCTTGGTATAGCTATCCATTCGGATCAAATTGGATATAGCAATCAAGTGGCTGACCTTTTAGGCGCAAAGTATTACCTCAATTACAATAGTTGGGTGAATGATGATGGACTTGCAACTGCTTTTCAAAATGATTTACAATTTCCTGATCGAAAAATCAAAGAAGGGGAGTCATGGGGTGCGCATTATGTTTTAAGCAATCAAAAAATAAGTACATGGACTGCATTAAATGGGGCAACACCTTTTTTGGAATGGGGCCTTGGGATACAAATGAACTATGATCAATATCAAAGAAATGGGATGAATCAAAATGGATTGTTTCCTAATTTGTCAAAAGGCCTATCGGAATCCGCATTGTTTCCATCCTATCAATACCAAACTTATCTCCGTTATAAATTCAATGGCAGATGGTACTTGACCACTCGTTTGTATCAGGAATGGGAAGCGCCAGACGCCTCAGACCTATACACAGATCCTGCAAATCATGCGATTCAAAATCCATTCCTTTTGCCGTTAATTCATTTGGGCTCCGAAGTTAAACTTCAATTCATGGGCAGTAATATCAAGGCCAGTGTAGTATACTTTTCGCAGTCTAATCAAAATGAACGACAGTATAAATTATTCTATCATGATTATTTCAATGCATTTGTAAGAGCAAGTGTTGGACAAATGACGACCATGCATCATGGCATTGAATCTTATATTGAAACCAATTGGACTAGTCCTATACAATGTAGTATTGGCAATAGTTACGGTTGGTACACAATCACCAATGACCCGCTTTATGAAATCAGATTGGCGGATAATTTATACAAAGTGCAATCTGGCAAGTTGTTGTTGAAAAATTTTCCTGCTACATCCCATCCTCAATCTGTGCAAGCGTTTACAATAAATTATCAGCCCAGTTATTCATTACGCATAAGCTATACCATATTGTTTGCAAGTAGGCGTGCAATTAGTCATGATGTTTTTAGAAGAAGTGTTTGGGTGAAAGACAATAGTCCAGCAAATGATGCATGGGAAACTTTATATACCCCTGTTTGGGCGCCCAAACAATGGGTTTCGAATTTGTTTATTTCAAAAAGTTTTCAAATAGCAACACAAAACAGTAAAATAAATTTAAGACTAACAAGCTCCATTCGAAATCTTTTAAACGCATCCATCCCTAGTTTGATTTTTGAACAATCCAGGTATGATTATAAAAATTTTAGTTTGCAAAAATTTCCACCAAAATACATTTATGATTTAGGCAGAACCTATACCATTGGGCTTCAGGTATCGATGCTATAAATCCAATCGAATCAAATTTATAAAAAATAATCTTATTAAATACAAATCAGTTTAAATCAATTCATTTCAATTCATTCTATTCTAATTCAACTCAATATCTCAACTATTTTACCTCACTTATAATTTCTTTTTATGAAAAACAACCTCTCTTTTTTAGCCGCTTTTGCATTGCTACTTTTTACATTATGTTGTTGCATGGCTTGTTTCAAGAAAGCAGCCTATGCCAGTCCAGTGCAAGGACAATGGAGCGATAGTCTAATTAGTATCAAACAACTTAAACGATTACATCTGACTGGATCTGTTGAGCTAATTCAAAAGGAATGGATGCTTCAGGCAGTCGTTGTGGCCAATGACGAATATGACAATTGGTATAAATCACTTGTCATTCAAGACAGCACTGGTGGAATCATGTTGTTATTGGATGGACAAAATCTTTTTCAAGATTATCCAGTGGGTACATTGATTCGTTTACGCTTGAAAGATTTAATCTTATCTGATTATCGTCGCATGATCCAATTGGTGGGTGCCGTGGATAGTAGCTCGGGCAGTTTAGTAACGGGTGGTATCCCTTTGCCATTGTTCAAACAGCATATTCAAATTTTGCAAGACAATTACCCGATCGTTCCAATTCAAGTGCAATTTAAAACCCTGCATGATTCATTGCAAGGTCGTTTGATTCAAATATCCAATATTGAATTCTCCGCAACCGATACAGCTCAAACTTTTGCAGATAAAAAAAATAAATTAGGAGCAAGTCGTGCCCTTAAATTTTGTTCTGGCGGCACCATCTATCTAAGAACTAGTGGTTATGCAGATTTTGCAGGTGGGGCCATCCCAAACGGCAATGGTTCCATATTGGGGGTGTATTCGGTTTACAACTCAGAAAAGCAGCTCTTAATCCGTCATCCAGATGACATTTTGTTTACCAATCCACGTTGTTCTGGGGCAGCCTGGCTGAAAAATTAACGGTTTTTGACCCATTTTAACTTAGTTGCTTGTCAGCTTGGCAGAAGCTTGGCTTTGGTCCTTATTTTGCATTAACAGAACCAAACGATATAACTATGCAAAAAGGTCAAATAAGAGTTCAGACGGAGAACATCTTTCCAATCATTAAAAAATTCCTTTATAGTGACCACGAAATCTTTGTTCGTGAATTAGTGAGTAATGCAGTGGATGCAGCTCAAAAATTAAAAACTTTAAGTTCAAAAGGCGAAGTAAAAGGGGAGTTGGGCGATTTAAGAGTGGATGTCATTGTGGATGCAAAAGAAAAAACAATTTCAATCATTGACAATGGTATTGGTATGTCTGCCGAAGAAGTGGACAAGTACATCAACCAAGTGGCGTTTAGTGGTGCAGAGGAATTTGTAACTAAATACCAAGACGCGAGCATCATTGGTCATTTTGGTTTAGGATTTTATAGCTCATTTATGGTGAGTGATAAAGTAGATATTTATTCTAAGAGTCATACAGATGCGCCAGGCGTTTTCTGGAGCTGTGATGGCAGCCCTAGTTATGAATTGTATGAAGTAGATTATAGCAATAGAGGGACTAAAATTGTAATGCATATCAATGAAGAAAGCAAAGAATTTTTAGAGCCATCAAGGGTTAAATCTATTTTAGAAAGGTTCTGTAAATTCTTACCTGTTGCAATTTATTTTACCGACGCTAACGCCGCACCTGCTGAAACTAAAGCCACTGATGTCTCTGATGATACTGCAATAGAAGTGGAGAAGCCAATCAATAATACCAATCCTATCTGGGTTAGAAAGCCAGCCGATTTAACCAAAGAGGATTATGAGAATTTTTATAAGGAATTGTATCCTTTTGGAGAAAAGCCTTTATTCTGGATTCATTTAAATGTAGATTACCCATTTAACTTAACGGGTATTTTATACTTCCCTAGAATCAAACAAAGCTATGAGATACAAAAGGATAAGATCCAATTGTATTGCAATCAAGTGTTTGTAACGGATGAGGTAAAAGATATTGTACCAGAGTTCTTAATGTTACTACATGGTGTGATTGATAGTCCAGATATCCCTTTGAATGTAAGTAGAAGTTATTTACAAGGTGATCCGAATGTAAAAAAGATCAATGCGCATATCACTAAAAAAGTAGCAGATAAATTAGAAGAGATTTTTAACAATGACAGAAAAGCCTTTGAAGAAAAATGGGAGAGCTTAGGATTGTTTGTAAAATATGGCATGATCACAGACGATAAATTCCTAGAAAAAGGCAATAAGTTTTTGATTTTAGAAGACGCTGCTGAAGCAGGTAAGTTTTATACTTTAGATGAGTACAAGACAACGACAGAAGCCACTCAAAAAAACAAAGAAGGCAAACAAGTCTTATTGTACACCACTAATCCGGTGCAACAAGATGCATTCATCCAAGCCGCAGTAGGCAAGGGGTACAAGGTGATCAAATTGGAAACAATGGTAGACGCCGCCTTTATTAATAATGTAGAGATGAAATGGGAAGGCGTTCAATTTGTGAGAGTCGATGCCGATGTGGTAGATAATTTAATTGATAAGCAAGAAAATGTAGATTCAGTTTTATCAAAAGAAGAAGTAGAGCAAGCTAAAAAATTGTTTGATTTCCAAATTCCTGAAACAACCATTACAGTCGAAGTGAAAGGCCTTAGCCAAGACGTTGCGCCTGTGATTGCTACAAGACCAGAGTTTATGCGTCGTATGAAAGACATGGCTAGTATGAGTGGTGGAGGCATGAATGCATTTTATGCGCAAATGCCAGACGAAGTGCATTTGACTATCAATGGCAATCATCCAATTTATCAAACACTATTAAAGGAAACGAATACGGATAAACAACAAAAGCAAGCAAGAAATTTAGCAGACTTGGCTTTGTTGTCACAAGGATTATTAAAAGGTGCTGAATTAACAAGCTTTATCAATCGTTCTGTAGAATTAACGAGTCAAAGCTAGAGATGAAGTAAGCCTTATAGTTTTAATTAGGGTTAGAATAATCTTTTCTCTAATGTAGACAAGATGAATTTTAAAAAAGAATATTAAGAATCAACGAGCCCGAATTAATTTGGGCTCGTTTCTTTTAGGTCTATCACTTGCATTTGAATAGACTGTGTTCCCTGCCATTCGTTCAATTGTAATTGAAAAACAATATCAAATGGCTTACCTGATTTTACAATGTCAATTTTTTCTGGCATATTGTAGCCTATGCCTCTAACACTATTATTGCCTTGCGTTAGGTTAAAACTAATATGTGCTTCTTTTACCAATTTTGAATATCCTGTGTCTCGCACATTTTTTGCTAGGAAAACAGGGCGCATATTGTCTGGACCAAATGGTTCCATTTGTGCAATGATTTGGAAAAACTGCATGCTTATTTGATCCAATGGTAGTAGCGCATTGATTAAAATTTCCGGTACCATTTGGTCTGGGGTAATTTTTTCTGCTACTGCTTTTTCAAAAGCTGCTTTAAAAGCCTCTAATTGATCAATGCTCAATGTCATCCCTGCTGCAGCAAAATGTCCACCATAGCCTAAAAGATGTTCTCTACATGCATGCAATGCTTCGTATAAATTAAATCCTTGCACACTTCTTGCGCTGCCCGAAACGATATCGCCATTTTGTGTGAGCACAATCGTGGGCTTGTAATGTCTTTCGATCAACCTACTTGCCACGATACCCACCACACCTTTATGCCAATGGGGTTGAAATACCACGGTAGATCTTTTAGACATATGCGCAGGATCATTTTCGATCTCTGCTAATGCTTCTTCTGAAATACTACTATCTGCTTCTCTTCTGTCTAAATTATCTTGTTGTAAAAGGGAGGCCACATCCAAAGCGCCTTGGTATTCCTTTTCTATAAAAAGTTGTACTGCTTTTTTTGCATCATCCATCCTGCCTGCGGCATTGATTCTTGGTGCAACAGCAAAAACTAAATTACTAATTCTGATTGGCCTGTTTTGTTTTGCTAATTCTAACAATGCTAATATGCCATGACTTGGATTTTCATTTACTTTCTCTAAACCAAAAAACGCCATTGTCCTATTTTCATCTGTCAGCGGCACGATGTCTGCAGCGATTGCAGTGGCTACAAGGTCTAAATATTGTAAATAAGAGTCATCTGGTAAATTATAGGCTTGGGCAAGTGCGGTGATTAATTTAAACACCACACCGCATCCACATAATTCTTTATAGGGATAGCCGCAATCAACTTGTTTGGCATTTAAAATTGCAATAGCTGGAGGTAAAATTGGATCGGGTAGATGGTGGTCACAAATAATAAAATCAATCCCTAGTTCTTTTGCATAAGTGATTAATTCTGTTGATTTGATACCACAATCCACCGAAATGATTAAATTGATTCCTGTTGCTTTTGCGTGATCGATACCCATTTTTGATACGCCATATCCTTCTCTATAACGATGTGGAATATAAAAGTCAATGGTTGGGTGTATATTTTTTAAAAACTGGTACAATGTTGCAACCGATGTGGTACCATCTACATCATAATCCCCAAAGACCATGATGGATTCATTTTGATCAAATGCCTTTGTAATTCTGGTGACTGCCTTATCCATGTCTTTCATCAACCATGGGTCATGCAGGTCATTTAAAGAAGGTCTAAAAAATTGTTTTGCTTTGTCAAAGTCTTCAATGCCTCTTTGTACCAATAGTTCACATAAAATGGGATGTATTTTAAGTGCTGTTTGAAGTGCAGCCACTTTAGCCGAGTCGGCCTCCAATATATGCCAGCGCTTTTCCATTAATATTTCCTGTCAGTTGTATAGCGCACCAATTCTTCTAATGCGTCTCTAGTAATGGATGGCGGGAAACTATGTAATACAACCAAGGCTTTGTCTCTGTATTCGATCATTTTTGCGTGCGCATATTCTATACCACCTAATGCTTTTACATGGTCAATGACGAACTTCACTTTACGTTTATCGTTGTTGTTATTTTTAACAATATAGACGATCTCTTTTTTTAAAGCTGGGCTACATTTTTGTAAAATATGAATTAAGGGTAGGGTTAATTTCTTCTCTTTGATATCATTGCCTGTTGGCTTACCTATCAATTCGTCGCCATAATCAAATAAGTCATCTTTAATTTGAAAAGCCATCCCTACATATTTCCCAAAATCTTTCATCTTCTGAATTTGCTCCTGGTCTGTTGTGACAGAGGAGGCACCTGCAGCACAGCTGGATGCAAGCAGACTTGCTGTTTTACCATAGATGATTTCGTAATATACAGATTCGTCGAAATTTAAGTTTCTTGTTTTTTCAATTTGCAATAACTCGCCCTCGCTCATTTTTTTTACAGCATCTGAAAGGATGGTTAAAATTTCAAAGTCTTTATTTTCTAGTGAAAGCAATAATCCTTTAGACAATAAATAATCGCCCACTAAAACAGCAATTTTATTTTTCCATAAAGCATTGATTGAAAAAAAGCCTCTTCTTTCTAGTGCATCATCTACTACGTCGTCATGCACAAGTGTGGCCGTATGTAATAATTCCACCAAAGATGCTGCACGGTAACTAGCATCATTAATTTCACCGTTCAGCTTTGCAGAAAGCAAAACAAACATCGGTCTCATTTGCTTTCCCTTTCTTTTGACAATATACTGCATGATCCGGTCTAGCAAGGAAACCCTACTTTTAACCGCCTCTTTGAAATGTGTTTCAAAAAGTGCTAATTCTTTGCCAATGATTTTTTTTGCTAATTCCATTTACGGATGCAATTTAACTTGTATTTGGGGAAGCGGTGTGTTTTTTTTAGCTTGATTTAAGCAAGCATATCAAAATGTAGCGCCCCAAAATTTTGCAAAGAGGATAGCTTTAGATCTGCTGCTGCCCAATGCTCCTGCTTTAGTGCATCAGCAGCAGGTACCACCACGCAGGTCATCCTTGCTGCTTTGGCTGCTAACATGCCATAAAATGAATCTTCGAAACAGATGCATGCAAGTGGTGATATATGAAGCGCATTTGCGCAATCCAAATATACCTGAGGATGCGGCTTCGCATATGGAAGATTTTGTGCTGAACAACTTGCGTGAATGATACTACGAATACCAAGCTTATCTTTTACCCACTCAATTAGCGCAGGTGGGGACGATGTGGCAAGTCCAATTTTGAATTCCTTTGCTAAAAAAAACTGAAAAATATGTTCTACGCCTGGCATCAAAGTGGCTTCTTTATCTATGTACAACAAGGCCTGATCAATCACTCTTTGTTCGGCTCTTTCATATTCGGATGATGGGATTTTATACTCATGCAACCAATGCGCTACAAATTCTTTTGATCTAAGTCCGGTTGTGGTGGCATATTGCGCTTCTGTTAAACTGATACCGTATTGTCTAAAGATTTCATCGGCTGCTTTATTCCAAAGTGGCTCACTATTGATTAATAAACCATCTATATCAAATATTACGGCAGTTTTTTTCATTGTTTAAAGATACAAATTGTTGTTTAAACAGGGCAAGTCTATTATAATAATATGTAGTATATTGCGAATCAAATCGGTAGATTAAATATGCGTGTACTAGATTATTTAAAGCAAATAAGAATTTTTCGTTCCCTCATTTATGGGATCGTAGGATTGTTTACCTATCCGGGGCTTGCTTTATTTAATGAAATGAAGATTGAGGGTACAGAACATCTAGAAAACTTACCCAAACAGAATGTCCTTTTTGTGAGCAATCACCAAACGTATTTTGCAGACGTAATCACTTTTGTTCATATTTTTTGTGCTGTTAAATGGAGAAAATTCAATCGATTAGGAATTCCTTATTATTTGCTGAATCCATTTACCAATGTGTATTTTATTGCAGCTGAGGAAACAATGAATGATAACTGGCTAACAAAATTATTTAAATTAGGTGGCGCACTTACAGTAAAGAGAACTTGGAGGGCAGAGGGGAAGGATGTAGAAAGACAAAGAGATGTGGTAGACACACAAAAAATTGATAAAGCTTTAGCAAAAAGCTGGGTGATTACTTTTCCGCAAGGCACTACAAAACCTTTTGCACCAGGCAGAAAAGGAACTGCGCATATTATTAAGAACAATCATCCCATTGTGATTCCAGTAGTGATCAATGGATTCTGGCGCGCCTTTACCAAAAAAGGGCTAACGTATAAAAAAGTAGGTACGCCGTTGACCATAAGATTCAAAGCGCCTTTAGTGATTGACTATACCGGTTCTGTGGAACAAATTTTAGACCAAGTCATGGACGCCATTGAGCAAAGTAAGGACTACATGCTTAAAGGGAAACACCACGCCATGAAATTGGTTGAAAACAAAGTGTAGAAAGTCAATAGACTTAATCGCCCTCTTCTTTCATAAACAATGCCTTTAATTCAGTAGCATCATCAGGCTTCATTTTTCCTGCAAGGATCAAACGTAATTGTCTTCTTCTTAATGCACTTGCATAATATTTTTTTTCCTCTTCGGTCTCTGCAATAATTTCTGGCACTTTCATTGGTTGCTTTTGATCGTCTAATGCCACAAAAGTAAAATAGGCTTCATTGCTTAAAACCCTTGTTTGTGCAATGATATTTTGATTCCAAACTTTCAAATGAATTTCCATGGATGTTGTAAAAGCTCTTGTAACTTTTGCTTCTATGCATATGACATTCCCTAATTTGATGGGCGTCTTAAAACTAATATTATCCACCGATGCCGTCATAGCCGCAGAATTACAATGTTTTGCTGCAGACAGGTAAGCAGCAATGTCCATCCAATACATGAGCTTGCCTCCCATTAAATCACCATGGGTGTTGGTATCATTCGGCAATACCAATTCGTTCATTGTCGTGTAAGTTGCAGATGCTGTTTTTGCTTCCATAAAATCAATTAGTTTATAATTGAATACGAAGGTACGACTATCCTATGTACAAGTCTATTAGATTGTACAAGATTCCAAATTGCGTAAATAGGCTGGGTCTACTTCGGCACCAATGCCTGGCGCTTCGCCAATACTTAAGTGCATGCCATTGAATTGAACACCTCCAATCACAGGATCGATTGTATGTCCAATCAAACAAGTATCCATATCATAAAAATGCACATTGTCCATGGCCATCGCAAAATGCATTTTGGCACTTAATGCCACCCTGCTTTCTAGCATACCACCCATCATACAAGGGATATTATTGGCTTTTGCGATATCATGAATTTTAATGGCTTCATGGATACCGCCACTTTTGGAGAATTTAATATTAATAGAATGACAGGCTTTGTTCGCGATTAATTTTCGAGCATCATGGTGGGTAAATACCGATTCGTCTGCCATGATTTTTACTGGTGAATTGGCGCAAAGTTCAGGAAGATAATCATCATAGTATTTATGCATGGGCTGTTCACAGAATTCAATTTGATAAGGAGCTAATTGTGTAAGAACTTCCAATGCATCCTCCTTTGACCATCCTTGGTTGGCATCAATTCTTATTTGAATCCTTGGTCCAATGGCAGTTCTAATTTGTCTAATGCGCTCTACATCCTCCTTAGGTGCTTTTCCTAATTTAACTTTAATCATGCTTACACCTTTTTCAACAAATTCAAACGCTTGCGCTGCCATATCCTCAGGCTTTCCAATACCAATGGTCAAGTCTGATTCTATTGGTTTTTGCTGTCCTCCTAAAAATTGATAAAGGGGTTGATTGGCTGCTTTGGCTGCGATATCATACAATGCTAAATCAAATGCACTTTTTGCTGTATTATTTCCTGCTATCACTAAGTCCAGTTCTTTTAAGCGTGCTGGAATATCCAATGGGTCTTTCCCTTTCCAAAATTGTGCAAAATCTTTGGCGTTATTGTAGCAGCTTAATTGTGTTTCACCAACAATCATTGGAAAGGCTGAACATTCTCCAATACCAGTAATGCCTTGGTCTGTTTTTATTTGTATCAAAACATTTTGTGCATATTCCATGGTCCCTGTTGCAATGGTGAAAGGAATCATGGGAATTTTAAACTGGTAAATGATCGTTTCTATGATTTTCATAATGGGCATAAATATACTTATTTTGAACAATTTCCTTCAACTGATTGTTATGATAAAAATCAATCGATATGGAAGGGTTAAAGCAAAAGAAAGTATTGTTATTGGGCGCAACAGGCGGTATTGGTGCGCAGCTAGCAAGTTTATTACATGGGAGTGGGGCACAATTGTGGTTAGCTGGAAGAGACGCCAATAAACTCAATCAATTGGCGACAGATTTAAGCCTAAGCTCGGATCGATTTTTTCAAGTGGATTTAGCTGATTCCAATGCAGTTTTACAGTTCACCAATCAATTAAGAACATTAGATTTCGCATTTGATATTTTTATCAATGCAGCTGGAATAGGGATCATCAAGTCATTCGATAAATTGACGACTGCGGAGATGCAGACTTCTTTTCAAGTCAATACACTAAGTAGTTTTGAAACCATTCAAGCCATCTTGCCTAAAATGATGGAGCTAAAAAAAGGTTTGATCATTAACATTCCAGGTATTTTAGGCAAAGTACCAATGGCGGGTGCTGCAGCTTATTGTGCAAGTAAATATGCATTGGTCGGCATGATGCACTCTTTGAGAGAAGAACTTAAACGCACAGAAATTAGAATTACACAATTGTATTTAGGAGGCGTGGATTCTCCATTCTGGGATACCATCGATTTAAGAGTACAAAGAGATAAGATGGTGGTGGCAGAAGAAGCTGCTAGAGCCATTTGGTTTTTATGTCAACAACCAAGCTCGGGTGTGGTGAGTGAAATGGTGTTACAGCCCTTCAATCATCAAGCGATTTAAACTTTGTCAACTAGCAAATAGTACCGATATTTGCGATACGAATGAACGTTAGCATGAACCTATCTTTAAATAATACACAGAACGCTTTTGCGTACAAGTCCAACACAGATTTAAATAAAGCAAAATGGCTTTTTACAGTCATACAAAATCCTTGGATTGTATCTTTAGGCACTCGATTTACGCCAATATTGATGAAGTCTGGCTTGCCGATTAATGGATTGATTCGCAATACTATTTTCAATCAATTTGTTGGAGGTGAAACATTAGATGAGTCTGCAAGAGTCACTAAAATGTTGGGTTCATATGGCGTTCAAGTGATCTTGGATTATGGTGTAGAAGCAAAAGAAGGCGATGCAAGTTTTGATGAAGTGACGGAACAATTTATTAAAGCAGTTGAATTTGCAGCCACACAAGACAATGTGCCTTTTGTGAGTGTTAAATTAACTGGTTTATCTAGTATGCATTTATTGGAGCGTTTAAATGATGCACCTAGATTAAGAAGTGGTATACACGATAGCGAAACAGATGATGCTGCATGGAATAGATTAAAAGAAAGAATGCATGCAATCTGCGAAGTTGCAGCAAAAAATAATATTGGCATATTAATTGATGCCGAAGAAACTTGGATTCAAGACCCAATTGATCGTTTAGCGATTGAATTAATGGGTGTGTATAATAAAGAAAAAGTGGTCGTTTACAATACCTATCAGTTATACAGGTCGGACCGTTTACACTTTTTAAAGATTTCTCATAAAATTGCAGCTGAGGGTAATTTTATTTTAGGGGCTAAATTGGTGCGTGGTGCTTATATGGAAAAAGAAAGAGCAAGAGCAGCATCAATGGGCTATCCTTCACCAATTCAAGCGGACAAGTTGGAGACTGATGCTGATTTTGATGCAGCGGTTGTTTATTGCTTAGAACACTTAGATAATATTGCTTTAATTGTTGCATCTCATAATGAGGCGAGTAATTTAAAATGTGCTCAAATGATGCAGGATAAAGGGTTGCCTAATAACCATCCTCGTATTCATTTTTCTCAACTCTATGGCATGAGCGATCATATTAGTTTTAA
>CAMCQV010000039.1 GCA_945877085.1 Chitinophaga pinensis | reverse complement strand
TACTGTTGTAATGAAAATTGATTTGGTTGGTGAAAAAGACCGTGGTTTTGCTATGGGACTAAATGAGTTTGCCGGTTATCTTGCAGTTGGATTAATTGCATTTCTATCTGGATATGTTGCAGACAGATACGGAATAACACCTTATCCATTCTATATTGGGATTATCATTTCAGTTATTGGGTTTTTATTGACTTTATTTTGGGTAAAAGACACCCGAATTTTTGTTAATCAGGAGAGTGCAATCCACAATACCGCACAACTTGACAATATATTTTTAGAAACAACATTTAGGAACAAAACTTTAAGTTCGGTAACACAAGCAGGACTTGTAAATAATTTGAATGATGGAATGATTTGGGGTCTACTTCCAATAATGCTCTTTTCCCTAAACTTTGACAATAAAAACATTGGAATTATTACCGCTATTTATCCAACTGTTTGGGGAATAGGACAATTGTTTACAGGAAAGATGTCTGATAAATTTTCGAAAAAGTCAATGTTATTTTGGGGAATGTTAATACAAGGGTTGGCTATTGTGTGGCTACCATTTACAAGTAATTTACTTGGGATAGCCACAACTGCTGCAATTTTGGGATTAGGTACAGCATTAGTTTATCCCACTTTCTTATCAACCATCGCACAAGCTACAAGTCCCAAACAACGAGCAGAAAGCATTGGCACATTCAGACTTTGGAGAGATTTGGGGTATGCGTTTGGCGCATTGATTTCAGGGGTAACAGCAGATATATTCGGTATTCAATATGCTATTTTACTAATTGGGGGAATAACTATAATATCATCTCTTGTAATCAAATTTCGTATGCCTGAGCAAATAAAGTCCATAAAGGAGTTTAAAAAAGTTAATCAATCATTTCAATCATAAGTTTAGTATGCTCTGCGTGAGGCCCCTCTAAATTAGCCCAAATCGTTTTTTTTTGGTTTTATAAAACGCAAAAACCAAAAAAATTAATTCTTATTTTTGATGCATGGATACAATTGAAATAGTTAATTACGAATCTGCTTATAAGGAAGTTTTTAGGGATTTAAATGTTGAATGGATTTCAACCTATTTTAAAATGGAAGCATCTGATTTTAAAGCCTTAGAAAATGCAGATAGTTATATTTTGCAAAATGGAGGTTATATACTAGTTGCTTTATTAAATAAGGAGCCAGTAGGAGTTTGTGCATTAATTAAAATGAACGATCCTATATATGATTTTGAACTTGCAAAAATGGCAGTAGCGCCAAAAGCACAAGGTAAAAAGATTGGTTGGTTAATCGGTGAGGCAATAAAAGAGAAAGCAAGATCTGTGGGTGCAAAAACACTTTATTTAGAAAGTAATACCATTTTAACGCCTGCCATAAGTTTGTATCGAAAGTTGGGATTTATTGAAGTATTTGGTCGTACATCACCTTATGAGCGTTGCAATATTCAAATGTCGCTTGACTTATAGAAGAAATATAATGTAACACATCCCTGATAAAACTGAAATTATTTAATGTAGCTTTTATTAATTCTTTACTCAAATTCAATTTCGTTGTTAAAGGATTCCTTTACTTTCATCTTTAGTTTTAATGATGTCACTTAGACTCTAGTCTATCAAAAATATTAAATCGTAAATGAATGATCGTATTATGATTTAACCATTTACCTTTGCACATTGAATACAATTGTCAAATCTATGATAGTAATGTATTTCATTTATTTTCAAGTAAAACAATATGATAAGTTTGAATAATTATAAGATGGCAAATGTGTTTAAGTTCTCAAAATACTTATTGATACATCTCTTTTTTAGTTTGCTTGTAATTGTTGCACAAGGACAAAAAATAAAAGAATTTATCGTTAATAAAAAAGAACATTTACTTCAAGAATTCGAAGATAGTTCTGGTAAATCCAATTATATTATATATCCTACGTTGGCCTATACTCCTGAAACTAAAACAGAAATAGGACTTGTGAATCTTTATCTTTTTTATGCCAATAAAAATAATAAAAATAGGCTTAGCGAAATCAATACATTCAGTTTTTATACTGCAGAAAAACAATATGGAGTTTTGTTAGATCATGCTATTTATGGTGATGGAGATAAATGGTTTTTTCTGGGTAGAGGTAAATTTCAATACTTCCCAATGAAATATTACGGTATTGGAATTAAGTCACCCAAGGAAGGATACGACGTTGTAAATAATACCAATATTCAACTTCGTGAAAGAGTGCTCACAAAAATTAATGGTAATTTTTTTGTTGGAGCGGAGTTTGATTTTCAAAAAATGTATAATATTGAATTCTTAGGAGCGAATAAAGTTGGTTATGATTATCCGACTGGATACAAGGGTTCGAGTAACATTGGTTTTGGAATGGGCTTGGTATTTGATAACAGAAAAAATGTAATGAACGTGAGAAAGGGTTTGTTCGCCGAACTAGCTTTTCTCAACTATTCTAAATCCCTTGGTAGCACCAATACGTTCATCAGTACACAGTTTGATTTTAGATATTTTAGAGAAGGGTTTAGTCCAAAAGATGTTTTAGCAGTTCAGGGGTCAGCACTATTCAATAATGGAGATGTTCCTTTCAATCAAATGGCCATGATTGGAGGAGAGAGTATGATGCGGGGATACTACCTTGGAAGATTTAGGGACAAGCATTTTTTAACATCGCAGGCCGAATATAGGTTTCTTCCGTTTGGATTCAGTAAACGGTTGGGTGCAGCCGCCTTTATTTCAACAGCAACAGTAGCGCCAACTGCGCAAAGTTTATTTTCATCCACATTTAAGATGGCTGGAGGTGTTGGAGCAAGGTACCTCATCTTCAAATCAAAAGATATTTTTGTCCGTTTTGATCTTGGGTTTACACGTGAGGGTAACGGATATTATTTTTACATAGGAGAAGCTTTTTAATCCCTTTGCATCTAGCATAGATTTATTCATACCATACGTAATTCCTTAAATCAAGTCAAACAAAACCTATGTTTGTTCCTCAAATAAAGAATAGAAAGCAACAATATATTAAAAATTAACTTAATTTAGTTTACCTAAAAACTATATGATGATAAAACATTTTTTATTATATGCCGGGTTATTTTTTTCATTCCAAGTAATTGCTCAAACGGAGATTGGATTTGGACATAAAATAGTTCAAATAGAATTGCCAATAAATACGCTAGTGAATCAAAATTCTTTGATTACAACTGTGAACAATCTTTCACTTGAACCTAAACAAAAGGGTAAATTAGGTATTTTGACCAATCAAGCTAAATTGTATTTGAATTTTTCAAATAAAAATAACAAGGTTGTTTTTGAGGTTCCTAATTCAACTAAATTATTGACTGCTGGATTACAAACCAAAGTCAGCATTTCTAATAAAATTGTAACATGGAATTTAAATTCGATCAATGAAAAACAGTTTAAATTATATATTGCTACTGCAAATGATTCTGCTCAAAACTATATTTTTTATAGTGGCTATATTTATTTTCCTTCGACGAATAAATGGAAACTCATTGCTAGCTTTCGAATCAATAATTATACAGAAGGTTTAAAGTCTGCATCTGCCTTCAAGTCTAATTATATAAGTGAAAAATTGGAAACTCTTTTTACAGATACATGGAGTCAAGGAGATAATGGGGCATGGTTGAAAATTCAAAATACCAGTAATCAGAAACCATTTTTGCCGCCTTTTTCTGATATAGATAGTTTAGCGCGTGCATACAATGATTCTATTGTCATTAAAAAACTAATTAAATCCAACAAGACGGATGCTATTAATTACAAAAATGGTTTGTATTATACAATGATGAAAACTGGTACAAGGCCTGAATTGGTTAAATTATCTGATACCGTTTCTATATTTTACAAAGGGTACTTGATGGATACGAATATTATTTTTGATCAAACAGCAAAAGAGACACGGACTTTCCCTTTAGCTAGATTGATTAAAGGTTGGCAGGTTGGCTTAGAGGGGACGCATATTGGTGATAAAGTGAAACTCTTAATCCCTTCAGGGCTGGCTTATAGTATAAGAACAAGATCTGCAATTATTGTCCCTAATTCTATTTTGGTTTTTGAAATCGAAATGGTAAATGCTAAACCTAGTCAATAAAGAAGTTAGTGCTTAAAATAAGTGAATAGATTATTTACGTCTTTTGAAAACAACCCTTTGCAAATTAAGGACACTATAATTGGTTACTTCTTTATTCTCATCTATTTTTTTTCCGGAACTGACTTCAAAAATTATTTGATTGCCTTGCAGTTCATAGCTAGATGTTAACATGACACCATGAGTTTCAAAAATTGAATATAATTTGTTGTTAAAATAGTAATCCATTAATTCAATGCCGTTTCCTTCATCTGTGGCATATGTTTGTGTTACTGCGTCTTTTAAAACCAATTTATAATCTTTTACGGCTGGCATCGTTTTTGACAAATAAGTTGTTTTCCATAACCATGTATCGGACCGATTTGTTTTTTGTACATCTAATTCTACAGGTAAGCTATCTCTTAGTTGCCCTTTTCCATACATATACATTATGCCATCCCATTTGCCTATACATTTATCTGCAAAATTTTCTTGCGCATTTATTTTCGAGCAACAAAAACATATTATTATAATTGTATTAACTCTAATTAAGGTATAAAGTGAATTTTTGTTTTGAAGGATCATATTGGTATCATTAAGGTTTGAAAAAGCTATTTATTGTAAATTAGTAAATTATTGCTTTCTAGGCAAGTAGAACTACTTTATAGTATTGTGTAACAAATAGAATTAGTTTAACTTTGATCCCATGAAGGAATTAATCTATGTTTTTATTGGTGGTGGCTTAGGCAGCTTGGTTAGGTTTATACTTGGCAAGTGGGTCAACGCATTCCATAATTCTAGTTTCCCTTTTGGTACATTTACAATTAATGTGATTGCCTGTTTTGTATTGGGTTTTATTATAGGATTGGCAGATCAAAAACAATTACTTTCTCCCGTTGCACGTTTATTTTGGGTAGTGGGCTTCTGTGGTGGCTTCAGCACTTTTTCGGCCTTTAGTAGTGAAACAGTTGCACTCTTTCAACAAGGTCAAAACAGCACCATGCTATTATATGTTTTATTGAGTGTTGTTGTTTGTTTAACTGCAACATTCGGTGGTTTATTTGTTGCCGAAAGATTTTAATGCTACTGGATGCACCAGCTTCCTTCTTCTAGCTCGGCTTCCAATTCTCCTACATCCCATCCACAATAGCCAATAAAAAGTTGAATGTCTTCTTGAGTGGCAGACACGTTGTTGATGGCTTCGATCACTTGCTCCATATTGCCACCCAAATAAAGACCATTGGTTAATTGTTTGCCCCCTTCAATGATATCTGGTCGCTTGTGCAATACAAAAAGATGTAATCTATCAACGGGACCTCCATCCATTAGTGGAAATGGTTTACTGTGATTGAATTCAATTAGTTCATGCAAGGATTTTCCAAAGGATTTATTAGTTACAAACCCTGTAGTTCCTGCTTCATCGTGTTCAACGATTAGAATACTTGTATCCTCAAAGAAACTGCCATTCAATAACGCAGTGCTTTTAATAGTAATTCCAGCTTTTAAGTTCCTCATAGGTTTGTAAATTATGATGCTGTAAATGCTGATCCTTTGTTATAGTTGGTTTATGTAAAAAAAGATCCAATTATATCAATTGCTTTTTCTATAAAGCTTGATAAATTTTTTCCAGCTTGAATCCTCAAAATGACTTAATTGAAGCTTATAATTATCAATCAATGCAGCTGCATCGCTAATTCTTTTCCAATCCTGTTCAGAGGGAATATCTACTCTTGCCATCGCCACTTTCTCTGCTTCATTGACCGCAGAAGTAGGAGTGATTCTGACGCTCTGCCATGCGCCAACTTGACGATCACCAGGGTTATCTTTGCCAGCTAATTTTAATTGTCTCACCATATCCATCATCCCATTCACAGTTTTTAATGCTTTTTCATTTTTAGTTTGTTTAGTTAACCTTTCATGCATTTTTTTTAATTCATTCTCCCAAGAATTAATCAAGTTAAAAAGAGACTTTAATCTTCCAACTTCAAAATTGAGTGCTTTATTATAACGATATAATTCCTGATCCACTTTTTCATTCATCTTAAATCTTGGATCTGAAATGACTTTGATACTGGTGCTAGACTGAATTCCTTTATATTTTATGACTGCTATATAGGTGCCAGGAAGCACAGGAATTCCTCTTGTTTCATTTGGATCATAGTTTGCTGATAAGTATTCGCGATTTTCATCTAGCTTCCAGTGCATGTAATTCAATCCTTGCATTAGCACTTGTATTGTCAATTTTTGAATGGTATCCCCTTTACTATTTATAATGAATCCTTCAACCTTATCTTCTTTTGAAGGAGGATCATTGATATAAATTGGAATGGCTGCTTCTTGGAAGGGTCGATTCTCTCCCTCGAATGTGGTACCAAATCCTGTCCAGATATTCCCCGGAGGTGCTATGAACAATCCTTTTACCTGAATGACTTCATTCATGGGTAGGGTAGTTATTTTTTCTTTCGTATTTCCTCTTACAATCTCACGCAAACTCTTTAGGTCGTCAAGCACCCATATGGCTCTGCCAAAAGTACCCACCACCAATGCGGATTCTTTTTCCTGAATCACTAAGTCCATTGTTGACACACTAGGAAAACCATTTTTGAATGGTACCCAATCTTTCCCTTCATTGATACTCACCCACAATCCATTTTCCGTTCCCAGAAAAACTAATTTCTTTTCTACGGGATCTTGCATAAAACTTAATGCATAGCCCTTAACCTGATTTGCATCAAGTATATTTTTCCAAGTGTTACCATAATCTGTGGTCATAAATAAGTAGGATGCATAATCTCCTTTACGATAATTATTTACCACTAACCAAGCTGTTCCTTTTTCATATCTTGAAGCATGTATTTGTGGAATCCAAGCTCCATCGGGCAGTCCAATGATATTTTTTGTAAGATTATTCCAAGAGATCCCTCCGTTATCACTTAGTTGTACCTGTCCATCATCAGTACCCACCCAAATAAGGTCTTTATCAAGAAAACTTGGAGCAATGGCAATAATCGTATTGTAATTTTCTGCACCGGATACATCGAGCGTTAATCCACCATAATCAGGCTTTTGATGTGCAGGATTATTTGTTGTGAGATCAGCAGAAATGGTTTTCCAGTTTCTTCCTTTATCTGTGGTTTTGTGCAAAAATTGAGAACCATAGTATGCAGCATTTTCATTGAATGGATCTTTTGCAAAACCAGCATTCCAGTTAAAACGCAAATAGGTTGAAGCCTCTTTCGCTGTTGGCGCTATACTTTGATAATATCCCGTTTGCTTATCATAACGATACAAATCACCATTTTGCGAAGTACCATAACCAAATCTTGCATCATCGCGATCTGGCGCAATATGAAAACCATCCCCGCCCACCAAGTATTGCCAATACAATGTTCGGATGCCTCCGCGCTTCCATGTATAGGCAGGCCCGGACCAATTTCCATTATCCTGCATACCACCATAAACATTGAATGGCGTTTCGTAATCAACATTTACATGATAAAATTGTGCAACAGGAATTGTTTCTGGAAAATACCAAGACTTTCCATGATCATAGGTGATACCCAAGCCACCATCTCCACCAATGATAAAATGTTGTGCATCATATGGATTAATCCACATGGCGTGGAAGTCGGCATGGATCCCTTTTGTCTCATCTGCTGGGATCATCGGTGTTGGATCAAAGCTAATACCACCATCATAACTAACCGACAAAGGTTGATATATATTGTAAAGACGATTGGGATCTTTTGAGTCTACGGCAAGGTCTTGAAAGTAAAATGGACGGTTATTTGTAAATCGTGGATTGTCATTAATCATTTTCCAATGCATACCTCCATCCTCACTTTTGTACAATGCATTTTTTTTCGCTTCCACTTTTGCATAAACAATCTTTGGATTAGTAGGCGCTATGGCAAGCCCCACACGTCCTAATTCACCAGCTGGCAAACCATTTGTTTCTGATAATTTTTCCCATTGGTCACCACCATTGTTGGTGATATAGATGCCAGATCCTTTTCCACCGGAAACAAAATAATAGGGCGTTCTATGGTGCTCATATAAAGCAACAATGAGTTTATCTGGATTTGATTCATGCATCACAAGATCTGCTACACCCGAAGCAGTATTTGAAAATAAAATTTGTTTCCAGTGTTGGCCACCGTCAATGGTTTTATACAAGCCGCGATTGGAATCTGCTGTGAATGGATCCCCCATTGCACCCACATAAATTATATTAGGATTGCGAGGGTCGATTATAATTCGGTGGATTGTTTTAGTTGCTGTCAGGCCCATATGTTTCCATGTTCGACCGCTATCTTCACTTTTAAAGATGCCCATTCCTAGGTTCATTGAGTTACGGGGATTGCCTTCACCTGTTCCAACCCATATCACTTTAGGGTCACTCTGCTGAATAGCAATTGAGCCTATATTTTGTGTAGGCTGTTCATCAAAAATAGGCTTCCACGAAGCGCCACCATTTTCAGATTTCCAAACACCCCCAGATGCAGCACCAACATAGATCATCTTTGGATTCGATTTTAATGCATCAATGCAGGTGATTCTTCCGCTCATATTCGCAGGACCAACGTTTCTGATCTTTAGAGAGGATAACTTGTTGAAGTCGAGCACCTGAGCGGATAATGTAAGGTTAGATAACAAAAGAAAATAAAGGATAAAACGCATAGTATTGTACCATTTTTGACAACCTGAATTTAAGTAAAAAAATGGTCTCAAAGTATATTTGTTTAAGGCGTTATAATTCAAATGAAATTTACGATCTTCATCATCTACAAAAATTTGCTTTATGAAATATTGTTATTCCATTTCAAGACTTATTTTGCTTTTGATGTTTTCGTTGATATGTGTATTAGGGATGTCCCAACAAAAGCAAATAAATGATTATGCATCTCTTGTATCCCTTTTCAAAGACTGGCGTGCTTTCGAAAAACCTTCTATGCTAAAAGGCGCTCCAGATTATACTGCTCTTAACTTAAATAAAAGATGGCCTGCTTTCAAGCTTTTGCAATCAAAATTAAATCGGATAGATACCAGTTCATGGACTATTGAACACAAAGTGGATTGGATGCTGGTTTGGGCCGAAATGAATGGATACGATTTCAATCATCGAATTTTAAAACCATGGAATAGGGATCCGGCTTTTTATAAAACTATTTTTACTGAACGCAGTGATGTTCCAGCACATGAAGGACCTACGCATCATGCGATTATTGATGTATGGAAATATACATTTCCACTTTCTATGGCCGAAAAGAATAATTTGATCAATCAGTTGAAGGTGATTGAACCCTTGAATGAACAAGCTAAATTGAATTTGACAGGCAATGCAAAAGAACTTTGGATCGCCGGTATTAGTGATATTCAATCACAGATAGATGATCTCAACGATTTACTTGCAAAACCTGGGGTCAAAGACGATGGCGTTCTTCATAATATCATTCAGCAATCAATGGCCTCTACTCAGAAATTAGTAAAATGGCTTGAAGCTGAATCTATAAAAAAGACAGGTCCTTCTGGCATAGGCAAAGAAAATTATAATTGGTATGCAAAAAATGTCCACCTTGTTCCCATGACGTGGGATGACCAAGTGGTATTATTAAAAAGAGAGCTTTCACGCGCTTGGTCCTCTCTAAAATTGGAGGAACACCGCAACAGGAATTTACCAATGCTTACCGAGGCCAATACTGTTTCAGCGTATGATACATTGAAAGAAAAATCTGTTAGGAGCTTCTTAAAATTTCTTGATCAGCAGCAGTTACTAACAATGAAAAATTATTATGAACCTGCCTTAAGGGAGCACGAAGGAAGATTCGTTCCTAAAGACAAACGTAATTTCTTTTTGATTACAATGCATTATGATCCACGTCCATTATATTCTCATTTTTATCATTGGTTTGAATTGGCACAAATGGATCTTGAGCCACATGTTTCTGAGATTAGGCGTGAACCATTATTGTATAATATTTTCGATTCAAGAAATGAAGGCATGGCTACTGCAGTAGAAGAGACTTTTATGAATGCAGGACTTTACGATGATGATCCTAGGGTGAGAGAGCTTGTATACATTTTGATCGCGCAACGTGCCGCTAGAGGGTTGGGTTCTTTATACGCACATGCAAATGAAATGACCATGGAGGAGGCAGGGAAAATACACGCGCAGTATACACCAAGGGGATGGATGAAAACCGAGAAGGAATTATTGAAATTTGAACAACATCTTTATATGCGACAACCTGGATATGGCACAAGCTATATTACTGGGAAACACCTTATTGATGAGGCAATGGCTGAATATGCAAGAGCAATGGAGTTGTTAGGAAAAAAATTCTCCATCAAGGATTTTTTAGACAGGATGAACCAGATCGGGTCAGTACCACCTGCAATAGGTGCTTTGGAATTGACTGGAAATAATATTGGAATATTGAAAGCGTCCATAAAAAATAACATGTACTAATGAGTGGTGAACATTTGAAAAGAAATCTGGGCTTAACTGGCCTCATCGCCACTGGAATCTCATCAATGATTGGCGCTTCTATTTACATAGTACCCTTTCAAATTCAAAAAACAGTTCCAGGCATTGGTCCCTATGTTGGCATTGCATTTATTGTAGCAGCTATCCCTTCCTTGTTGGCTGCGTTTTCTTATGCAATATTATCTAGCGCTATGCCAAGGGCTGGAGGCACTTATATATATGCAAGCAGATCCATGCATCCATTCTGGGGTTTTGCGGCTAGTTTTTCACAATGGTTTGGCTTATCTATTGTAATGGGTGTGGTAGCTTATATGGTAATACCGTTTTTTAATCAGATGATTGTATTGCTTGTAGGAGAAAATCAATTTCATTTTTTTGAACAAGGACATAATAAATTATGGGCTGCACTTTTTTTATTGTGGTTTTTTGTTTTTATTAATATTCGTGGCATCAAAACCTATCAGGTCACAGTGATTAGTTTGGTGATTATAACATTTTTATTATCAGGCTTGGTGATTTATTTTGGCTTTAGTTCTACAAGAGAAGCGTTTATTCAGGCAGTATTAGAAAAGAAAGGCATTCAAATTACCACTCAATTGGCTACTTGGGATTTAAAAACAATTGTTTCTGCAAGTGCTATTTTATTTGCAAGTTTTATTGGATTTGATGCCATTGCTCAAGCTGGAGGTGAAGCTAAGAATCCAACTAAAAATTTACCAAGGGCTATTTTAATCACTATCATATTAGTGGGTCTTTTTTATATTTTATTTACTTATAGTATTTATCAATTAGTTCCTTGGAATTTTGTTGCAAAAGAAGCTATTGAGAAGGAAGTTTCAGCTCCAAGTTTGCTTAGTTATATGTTACCGAAGTGGTGGTCTTTCTTAATTATGGGTGGTGCTTGCATTGCATTATTAAAAGACCTTCCATCCATGATTTTGTCTGTTTCTAGATTGGTTTTTGCTTGGTCTAAAGATGCATTGTTCCCAAAGCGCTTTATGACAATACATACAACCTATCAAAGCCCTTATCAAGCAATTATATTTAGTGGGATGGTAGCAACATGCGGAGTTGTAGGAACTCATTTTGCTTCAGATATATTTTTAGGAATTGATATTATGGTCATCTCCATGCTGGCTAATTTTATTTTAATCTGTATTGCCGTTTTAAGTATTTCAAAATACAATCCCACTTTAGCAGCAGAAATCTCCATTATTAAAAACACTGTAGTACAAAAAGTTATAGCAGTATCAGGAATTATATCACTTTGTTTCTTTTTAATGATAATGATTGAGCAGGACATTAATAGTGTTTCTAAGTCTTGGTATTTTTATCCAAGTTTGGTTTGGTTGATTGTAATGCTTATTGCATCTTTGATATTTTTTATCTATTGGAGACGATTAAAGAAGAATAACACGCATTTAATGGAAGAATTTAAAAAACTACCACAAGAATAATTTTATGAATAATCAATTTAGAATTCCAAAAGCTATTATTGGATTATGGCAAATTGCTGATATGGAAAGATCAGGCAATAAAGTGGACCCAGCCATTGCTGCAAAATCTATGATGCAATATTATGAAAATGATTTTACCTGTTTTGATATGGCCGATCATTATGGATCATCAGAAGAGATTGCTGGTTATTGCAAAAAACATTTCGCACCTGCTGACATTCAATTTTTTACTAAATGGGTGCCTAGTCCGGGTGTCATTACTGAAAAAACAGCTTTAGAGGCTGTTGAAAGAGCTTTACAAAGACTGGCTTCACCTCAAATTGATTTATTGCAATTTCATGCATGGAATTATAGCGATCCTAATTGGTTAAACGCGCTTTATGCATTAAACACATTAAGAGAAAAAGGTTTGATTGCAAATATAGGGCTTACCAATTTTGATCATATACATTTAAACATGGTCATAGCTTCAGGCATACCTGTGGTGAGTAACCAAATTGCCTATTCTTTACTAGACCAAAGGGGTAGTCATGCAATGGCGGCTACTTGTTTACAAAACAATGTTCAATTATTGGCTTATGGAACTGTGGCCGGCGGTTTCTTTTCGGAAAAATGGCTTGGCAAAGAAGAGCCTCTGCTTTCTGAATCTTTGACTTGGTCACAAATGAAATATAAAAGATTTATAGATGCCGCAGGGGGATGGGCTTGGTTCCAAACAATGCTTTCTACATTATCAACAATAGCAACTTCAAAAAATGCAAGTATAGCAACTATAGCTAGTGCATATATGGCACAAGCACCAGCAGTGGGGGCAGTGATCATAGGTTCAAAATTGGGTGCATCAGAACATATTGAAGAAAATAAGAAAATACTCACCATTCAATTGACAGATGTAGAAAAGACTGCTATAGAAACTGTATTATTAAAAGCGAATACAATAAAGGGTAACTGTGGCGATGAATACAGAAAGCCACCATTTTTAACTGCGAGTGGTGATTTAAGCCATCATATTAAGGAGTTTCCAAAACCTTATGAAACAAAACTGTCCGAAGACGGAAAAACAAGAGTTTTCTCAGGCACAGAATGGGAGCCATTGGCAGGATATGCAAGAGCTGTAAAAAAAGGCAATCATATTTTTATATCTGGAACAACTGCTACGCATGTGCACAACATTATTGGAGGTAATGATCCTGCAGCACAAACACATTTTGTAATCGACAAGATTGAAGGTGCATTACAATCATTAGATGCAAAATTAGAAGATGTAGTTAGAACAAGAGTTTTTGTTGCAGATATTAATCAATGGGAAGCCATTGCAAGAGCACATGGTGAAAGATTTGGTCACATTCAACCAGCTAATACTATGGTAGAAGCTAAATTAGTAGGCGATGGGTATTTGGTAGAAATTGAAGTGGATGCTATTGTAAGTTAAATGATAGATTATCTTCCATTTGCATTGCATGATTTTAAAAAACACGAATTTAAAAGGTATAATAAAATGATAAAAGAATTATTGAAAACAGCATTAGGAAGACTAAGAATTGTCGCTTTTATTGAAGGTTGTTCGTATTTACTTTTAGGATTTACAATGATTTTAAAATATAAATTTGCTATGCCACAGCCTAATTATGTTGTTGGTTTGGCTCACGGCATTCTTTTTGTGCTTTATATTGTTTTACTACTTCAAGTTTCATTGATACATCGCTGGAACATATTCAAAATGTTTTTAGCTTTTTTAGCTTCACTTATTCCGTTTGGCACTTTTTATGCAGACAAAGTGCTTTTTAGA
>CAMCQV010000038.1 GCA_945877085.1 Chitinophaga pinensis | reverse complement strand
TCTAAAAAAAGTGTCTAATAGTATTCCATTATTATCTAACCTTGATAATGTGAGTGCTAATTTTGTCTATTTCACCATTCATATAGAAAACTAAAAATATTTTTTATGCCAAACTACTTAATCAAAAATACCACCATTGTCAATGAAGGTCGTCGCTTTGTAGGTGATATTTTAATAAAGGATGGAAGGATAGAAAAAATAGCGAGTAGCATTGATGCAAATTTTGCAGTGGAAGAAATAGATGGTACAGGTCAGTTTCTTTTACCAGGTGCGATAGACGATCAAGTGCATTTTAGAGAACCAGGCTTAACCCATAAAGCCAATATTTATACAGAAGCGAAAGCAGCTGTAGCAGGAGGCACCACCAGTTTTATGGAAATGCCCAATACCAATCCACCCGTATTTACACAGGAACTACTAGAAGATAAATACCAAATTGCAGCAGCAAACGCCCTGGCGAACTATTCTTTTTTCATGGGCACTTCTCAAGACAATGTAGAAGAGATTTTAAAAACCAATGCAAAGAAGAATGAGGTTTGTGGTGTGAAGATATTCATGGGTTCCTCTACTGGCAATTTATTAGTTGATAACCCAATTGTTTTAGAGCGCATTTTTGAAGGCTCTGAATTATTGATTGCGACACACTGCGAGGAAGAAGCCATCATTAAAAAGAATAAAGCCAATTTAGAAGCAAGGAAAGCTATTTTTGAGCCAAGCGACCATCCAATCATCAGAGATGTAGATGCTTGTTTTGAATCTTCCTTCAAAGCCATTCAATTGGCTAAAAAATTTGATACAAGATTGCACATATTGCATATTAGTACTGCAAAAGAATTACAATTATTCTCCAACCTTAAACCATTGGCAGAAAAACGTATTACTGCAGAAGTTTGTGTGCATCATTTACATTTTACCGCAGATGATTATGCTGCAAAAGGCAATTTAATCAAATGCAACCCAGCTATTAAATCAGCAGAAAATAGAACCGCATTATGGGAGGGTTTATTGAATGACCAACTAGATATTATTGCAACAGATCATGCGCCGCATACCTGGGCCGAAAAACAAGAAGACTATGTGCATGCGCATGCTGGATTGCCTTTGGTTCAACATGGCATGATGTTGATGTTAAAATATGTACAAGAAGGAAAATTGAGCATGGAAAAAATGGTAGAAAAAATGAGTCATGCCGTAGCCACTTGTTTTCAAATTAAAGAAAGAGGTTTCATTAGAGAAGGTTATCATGCAGACTTAGTACTCGTAAAGGCATTGCCTTATAAAGTGACTAAAGACAATATTTTATACAAATGCGGATGGAGTCCATTTGAGGGCACCGAATTTCCTTATAGCATTCAATCTACTTTTGTCAATGGACACCTTGTTTATCATCAAGGACAGTTCAATGAAGCACAAAAAGGAAGCAGAATGCAGTTTACAAGAAATTAAATGCAGGTAGATAAAACCACCATACTCGATATTGGATTATTGGATCACAATGAATCTAAAGGACTAGCAAGTCATTTAGATTTTTGTAAAACAAATGGTGGTAAAGCACATTGGATGCAGCTCATCACAGCACCATTAGCTTCCAAGTATGCCATTGAATCAAGGCAATCTGCCTTAGAAATTTTTATTTCTGAGAAAGCTTTTTTAGACCAGATGAAAATTTCCAATGGAACATGTTTGGTCATTGATCAATTTTATGGAACTGGCTTTTCACAGATTCCAAAACACATTAGTTTTACCGGTGCCATTTGGTATCAATTTTGGAATAAAACAGATTATGCTTTAATTGCTTATTCTGTTCAGCACTTATTGAATTTTGTTCAAGCATTAGATCAGTGGCTTAAAGTGTTTGAGGGGCATGCCCATAATATTGCACTCAATGCTTTAATTAAACCCATCAAACAAGGAATCGCCAATTTTGATTGTCTAAAAATTAATAGCAAAGATTTAAAAAATAATCCTCAAACTGTATTAGAATTAGGTTACTTTTTTTATTACCAATATAAAACACAGGTCAAACATTTACAAGCCCACTTTTATGTGGTAGATGCTTATTATAGTATGGCTACTGCAATACAGGAATACCAGTTTATTTTTCCTGAATGGGTGGATCAACCTACGCCCATGATTGAATTTGAGGGCGCAGTACATCCACTTGTAACCAATGCAGTTGGGAATGATTTAAGCTTAAATGATCAAGCTGGTTTTTTATTTTTAACTGGCGCAAACATGGCCGGTAAAAGTACTTTTATTAAAACAGTTGGACTATTGACCTACCTCGCCCATATTGGGATGGGTGTGCCAGCAAAAAAATGTAAGCTTAGTATTTTTGATGGATTAATCACCAATCTAACCACTGCCGACAATGTGCTCAAAGGAGAAAGTTATTTCTTTAATGAAGTGCAACGCATTAAGCATACTTTAACGCAGGTGATGGATGGAAAAAAATATGTAGTCCTTATAGATGAATTATTTAAAGGGACCAATATCATTGATGCGATGAAGTGTAGTACAAAAGTGATTGAAGGTTTACAAGCCTTAAAACAATCCTTGTGTATTTTATCTACTCATTTATATGAAATCAGCGAACCGCTGAAAGCCTATCCACATATACAATTTTGTTATTTTGAAACCACTGTCATTGACAAAACTTTGCTATTTAATTACACCTTAAAAAAAGGGGTAAGCCAGGATAGACTTGGTTATCTTATTTTAGAAAGAGAAGGCGTTGTGGATTTAATTGAACGTATTAATACTTAAATACGGTTTTAATTATTTGCTATTTTTCAAAGAAACATGCTCGTTAAAACAAAAGGTGCTTCCTTATTTGGAATGGATGCCATCGGCATACAAGTAGAAGTCAATGTGAGTATGGGTCAGGGCTATTGCATAGTTGGACTCCCTGATACCGCCGTCAAAGAAAGTTTACATCGCACAGAAATTGCCATCAAGGCCAATGGGTTTCAGATGCCGAGAACAAAACTGGTCATCAACTTAGCACCAGCTGATATCAAAAAAACAGGACCTGCTTTTGATCTTCCTATTGCCATTGGTATCCTTGCTGCATCGGATCAAATTATCAATTCAGCAGTTTTAACAGATTATTTAATGATGGGTGAGCTTAGTTTAAATGGCGCACTCCAACCAATCAAAGGAGTACTTGCTATGGCGATTTATGCAAAAGAAGCTGGCTTGGCAGGGTTGATCATTCCTTCCATCAATGCAGCTGAGGCATCCCTTATTGAGGGGCTTAAAGTATATGCATTTGATCACCTCACCGAAGTCACAAATTTTTGCAATCATCCTGCATCTTTTACTCCATTTCAACAAATTGAAATAGACAACGAAACACCAATTACTTATCCTGTTGATTTTGCTTTTATCAAAGGACAGCTTCAAGCAAAAAGAGCCATTGAAATTGCTGCTGCAGGTGGACATAATTTAATCATGGTTGGGCCACCAGGTGCAGGAAAAACATTGCTTGCAAAAACAAGTATTAGTATCCTACCCGAAATGAGCCATGCAGAGACATTGGAAACAAGCAAAGTCTATAGCTTGGTGGGGAAACTATCTTCTTCAACTGGATTGATGCAAACCCGTCCATTTAGAAATCCACACCACTCTTTATCAGCCATTGCCTTAGTTGGAGGTGGATCCATACCACAACCTGGCGAAATATCGATGGCGCATAATGGTGTTTTGTTCTTAGACGAACTGCCAGAATTTAGCAGGGCTACAATAGAAATTTTACGACAACCCATGGAAGCAGGATTTGTGAGCATATCTAGATCAAGACAAACTGTGGAGTTCCCTAGTAGATTTATGCTTTTTGCTTCGATGAATCCATGCCCTTGTGGGTATTTTAATCATCCTCAAAAAGCTTGCACCTGCAGTCCGAGCATTGTTGGAAAATACCTGCACAAAATTTCAGGTCCACTACTAGACAGAATAGATTTACAAATTGAAGTGGTGCCTGTAACCTATGAGGAACTAACAAACAATAGCATTATAGAAAGTTCATTGACTATCCGCAATAGAGTACAAAAAGCGAGAACTATTCAATTAAATAGATATGCAAAAAGGTCTGGAATCAATACAAATGCACAAATGCAATCTTATGAGTTAAAAGAATGGGCGCAATTAGATAATGCTTCTGCTACATTATTAAAGATGGCTATGGAGCAATTTCATTTGAGTGCAAGAGCCTATGATCGTATTATCAAAGTAGCAAGAACAATCGCTGATTTAGATGGATCAAAAGACATTCAAAATCAGCATATTAGTGAATCAATTCAATACAGGACATTGGACCGTGCTGGCTGGGGACAGGCATATTAATATTGCGCTAATATTGTCCGGTCGTTAACATCACTAATGTACAAGCTTCAATTGTTTCGATACCAGCAGCATTTGCTAGTTGGACTAATGTAGCATTTTCGGTACCAGGATTGAAAATGATACGCTGAGGCTTTAATGCAATAATTTGATCGTAATATGCTTCTTGCGCAGTAGGGCCTAAATACAAAGTCAAAGTGGTGATGGATCCGGGAATTGGCCATTCTTGCTCAATTGGCAGAGATTGGATCATCCCTTTTTTAATCCCCCAGGGATAAATAGTATGACCTTTTTCTAATAACATGACAGTGGCCATATAACTATATCTTTCTGAATTGGGCGATGCCCCTAAAACCATGGTAATATTTGATTGCATAAAACAAATTTATTATTAAAAAATTAAAACTGTTTTTATTTTGTTACAATAAAAGAATGTAATTTTATAAAAATCTAAAATCCTTAAAAAACATAAGATTATGGCAAGTAAGAAAAAAGCAACCCCAGCTAAAAAGAAAGTAGCTACTAAGAAAGCAGTAGCAAAAAAAGTTGTTGCTAAAAAAGCGGTAGCTAAGAAGGCACCTGCAAAAAAGAAAGCAGCTCCAAAAAAAGCAGTAGCAAAAAAAGTTGTTGCTAAAAAAGCGGTAGCTAAGAAGGCACCTGCAAAAAAGAAAGTAGCTACTAAGAAAGCAGTAGCAAAAAAAGTTGTTGCTAAAAAAGCGGTAGCTAAGAAGGCACCTGCAAAAAAGAAAGCAGTAGCAAAGAAAGCAGTAGCGAAAAAAGCACCTGCAAAAAAAGTTGTTGCTAAAAAAGTTGTTGCTAAAAAAGCAGTAGCTAAGAAGGCACCTGCAAAAAAGAAGACTGCTCCTAAGAAAGTTGCAGCTCCAACTGTAGCGCCTGTAGTAGCTCCTGTAGTTTCACCTACACTTTTTGAAGCTCCAAGTACAGACAATAATCCAACAGCTTAATCATAATAGCTTAATATAAATCCCGCTTTATGCGGGATTTTTTATGTCAACAAAAAATAAACACCTATGCGCAAGATTCTTGTATTGCTAGTTATCCCATTTTTTGGTTTTTCTCAAATTGGCTCTATTGCAGAGAAGACAAAAAATATGGAATTAAAAAAAGGATTTTATGATTTTTATTGGGACAATACCAACGGTAAAATCTATCTAGTAGTAGATAAATTGAATACTCCATTTTTATATGTCAATTCGTTGCCAGCAGGGCTGGGATCCAATGATATTGGGCTTGATAGAGGTCAATTAGGAGATTCAAGAATTGTTTATTTTAATCGAGTTGGCAAAAAAATATTCTTAACGCAGCCTAATCTAGACTATAGAGCTGTCACCAATGACAAAAGAGAACAAAAAGCTGTTGAACAATCTTTTGCGCAATCTATCTTATTTAATTTTACAATCGAAGCCGAGGAAGGAAATACAAGTGATCCATCGATGCATAAAATTTTAGTGGATGCAACCAGCTTCTTTTTAAGAGATGCACATGGTGTGGTTGATAGAATTAAGCGTGCAAGACAAGGTACTTATTCAATTAACGAAAATAGATCTGCCATCTATATTCAAAATACAAAAAACTTTCCTAAAAATACAGAGTTCGAAGCTACTGTGACATTTGTTGGTGGATCAGACGCTGGAAGATTGGTGCAATCAGTTACACCATCTCCAGAAGCTATTACAGTTAGAATGCACCATAGTTTTGTAGAATTGCCAGATAATAATTACACACCAAGAAGATATGATATTCGAAGTGGCTTTTTTGGTACAAGTTATTTTGATTACAGTTCAGACATAAGCGAACCCATTCAACAAATGGTGATCAATAGACATCGATTAGAGAAAAAAGATCCTACAGCTGCAATCAGCGAAGCAGTTAAGCCCATCATTTATTATTTAGACAATGGCACGCCTGAACCAATTCGTTCTGCTTTATTAGAGGGTGGAAGATGGTGGAACCAAGCTTTTGAAGCTGCGGGTTATAAAAATGCATTCCAATTATACATCCTTCCCGACTCTGCAGATCCAATGGATATTCGTTACAATATGATCAATTGGGTGCACCGTTCTACCAGAGGATGGAGTTATGGTGCTTCTGTAGCAGACCCTAGAACAGGAGAAATTATCAAAGGTCAGGTTTCACTTGGCTCATTAAGAGTGAGACAGGATTATTTAATTTTTGCTGCATTACTATCTCCCTATGTATCTGGGCAGCCTGTTTCCGAAGCAATGCGTAAAGCAGCCATTCATCGTTTAAGACAACTTTCTGCACATGAAATTGGACATACCTTAGGTTTACAACATAATTATGCATCTAGCTTTAACGATCGCGCTTCGGTAATGGACTACCCACATCCAAATGTTTTTGTAAATGAAAAAGGTGCATTGGATTTCTCTAAAATCTATACAGACGAAATTGGTCTTTGGGATAAACGCGCCATCACTTATGGTTACCAAGATTTTCCAAATGGTACCGATGAATCAAAAGCATTGAATCAATTGTTGGAAGAAAATTCAAAAAATGGATGGCAATTTATTGCAGATGCAGATGCAAGAGCTGCTGGTGGTATGCACCCGAATGCGCATTTATGGGACAATCAAGCTGATGCTGTAGATGGATTAATGCAAACTTTTGCTGTACGTACTAAAGCCATGCAGCAGTTTGGAGAAGAAGCTGTTAAAGTTGGGACACCATTGGCACAACTAGAGGATATGCTTGTACCAGTATACAATTACCATCGCTATCAATACGAAGCAGTGACTAAGTTAATCGGAGGTGTGAATTATCAATATAGTGTGAGAGGCGATAAAAATCAAATTCAACCCTCAATTCTATCAAATGCCTTACAACAAAAAGCATTGAATGCAGCTTTGTCTTGTTTAAGCCCTAGCTTCTTATCGATTCCAGAAAATATTTTACAACTCATTCCTCCAAGACCTCCAATGTATTATGGTGTTGGAGAATTATTCACAAAAAGAACTGGATTGAGCTTTGATGCTTTGTCTCCAGCTGAAGCCTTGGTCGATTTTGAATTGTCTTTTTTATTCAATGCAGAAAGAGCCAATCGTTTAGTTCAAAACAAAGCTAGAGCAGCTACTATGGGATGGGACAATGTACTCGATGCAATACTAAATAAGACATGGTATGCGCCTGCTGTATCTGGTTTAGCGGGTTCAATTCAATTACAAACACAACAACAAACTTTAAGCTGGCTGATTGGAATGAGCCAAAGTGGCGATGCGAATTTTGAAGTAAAAAGTATTTGTGCGAGTAGATTGAATAAGTTGAAATCAAAATTAACGAGTCTTTCAATAAGCAACCCTGCGCTTGCAGCCCATTATCAATATGCAATTAGCAGGATCAATGATCCAGAAAAGATCACCCTTCCAAAACCTGTAGTGATTCCTCCTGGTGCGCCAATAGGATGCGATTTAGATTAAAAAAAATCGAGGGGCCCGTTCATGGGGTCCCTCGAAAAAATCATTATAGGAAAATAAATTAGCGCTTAATTTAATTTAAGCGCTAATTTATTACACAAACATTCTTATAGGTTCTTCTAAATAGCTTTTCAAAGTTTGTAAGAAAGCCGATCCTGTTGCACCATCCACTACTCTATGGTCGCAACTTAATGTTATATTCATGACATTGCCTGGAACGATTTGACCATTTTTTACCACAGGCTCTTGTGCAATACCGCCTACCGCTAGTATACAAGCATCAGGAGGATTAATAATAGCAGTAAATGCATCTATACCAAACATACCTAAATTAGAAATGGTGAATGTACTTCCTTCCCAGTCTGAAGGTTGTAATTTTTTGTCTTTTGCCTTTTTAGCAAACTCTTTTACAGATACACTTATTTCATCCAAAGAGAGTCCGTCTGCAAAACGAAGTACGGGAACCAATAATCCTTCGTCAACAGCTACAGCAATACCAATATTCACATGATGGTTTTCGCGAATGACTTCACCTAACCAACTGCTATTTACTTTTGGATGTTGTTTTAAAGAAAGGGCTACCGCTTTTACAATAAAGTCGTTGAAGCTTATTTTAACAGGCGCAGTTTCATTCACCACAGTTCTTGCAGCAATGGTCGCATCCATGTTAATTTTCATGGTTAAGTAAAAATGCGGCGCTGTAAATAAACTTTCGCTTAAACGTCTTGCAATGGTTTTACGCATTTGAGAAACTGGCGTATCTACAAAACTTACTTGACCAACAAAATTAGCATTTCTTGGAGCCGATGCCTTTGCAACACTTGAAGTACTGCCTGGCGTATAATTATCTAAATCTGTTCTTGTAATTCTTCCATGCTCTCCTGTACCTTTCACAAATTTTAAGTCAATGCCTTTTTCCTTCGCAATTTTTTTAGCTAAAGGTGAAGCAAAAATTCTTCCTTCATTCACTACTTGAGTAGTAGAAGGCGTCACCGTATTTGTAGTTGGAGCAGCAGGAACAGAATGGGCTTGTTGTGCAGCTGGCGCTGGTGTTGTGGGAGTAGTTGTCACTGCTCCACCTTTTACTGCTGCAACGATTGGTGCAATATCTAAACCTTGTTGTCCAATGATACAAAGCAAATCATTCACTAAAATCTTCTCACCTGCTTTAGCACCTTGGTATAATAAAATGCCATCCTTATATGATTCTAATTCCATCGTCGCCTTATCGGTTTCGATGTCTGCTAGTACTTCTCCTTTTTTAACTGAATCGCCTATTTGCTTATGCCATGCTGCAATCACCCCTTCGGTCATTGTATCACTTAATCTTGGCATCAATACCACTTCTTCCATTGCAGAAACGTCTACAGTAGTTGTAGATGCTGAAGCAGTTGTAGGAGCAGGACTTGGTGCTACTGATGCTGGTGCAGTTTCAACTGGAGCTGATGCATCTGCACCGCCGGTATTTTGAGCAATCAAAGCAGATACATCTTCCCCTGCTTTTCCAAAAATGGCTAATAAATCATTTACTTGTAATTTGCCACCACGAGGTGTGCCTATATGTAATAAAACACCATCTTGATAGCTCTCCAATTCCATGGTTGCCTTATCCGTTTCAATTTCGGCTAATAAATCACCTTTTTTTACGGTATCCCCCACATTCTTGTGCCAAGCCGCAACAACACCTTCAGTCATGGTATCGCTTAAACGGGGCATTAATATTACTTCTGCCATAGGTAAAAAGCTAATTTGTAATTGAGTCGTGAAATTACACTAAAAATGTATTTTTTCCCACCGAAATAGGCAATTTTATAGCAAATAAGGGCAAAATAAGGCAGATAAAACTAAATACCAGATCGCTTATTGTCCTTGAGCTAAACTATATGCTTTTTTATCACCCCACATGTTCAAGATTTCGAGTGAACTAATCTTCAGATCTTTAGATAGTGCACTATATAAATCTAAAATGTCTGCTTGGGTAAGCGGACTTGCCGGGTCGGTCTCAAATCGAATACGATATTGATTCACTAGGTTGGTGAAAACAGAACCTGTTGGCCAAACCTGAGTTCCTCTATTAGAGATCGTCACCAATTTTAATTGATTTTTTTCTTGTTTAATTGCAACAGCAGCCAACTCTGTTGGTTGCAATGTAGTTTCTACAAAGAAATCTGCGCCAACAATTTTATGCGCCTCATTATTTGAACTTAGCAACATTGGGTTTTTTGTAATAGCACTATTGGTAGGTACAAAATTAAAATCTGGCAAGCTAGGTTTAGGATGATGAGCTGGTTCTTTGCCAAAATTATCAATGATCGCCTGCGCAAAAACAGTGGTGTTTACAGAAGGAATTGACTTGTCTCCAAAATCACCAGTGTGTATGCCTGACTCTAGTGTATACAATAATGCATTTTCAATCATGGCTGCTTTTTCCATCATACCTAAATGACGCAACATATTCAATCCACTCAATAATAATGAAGTAGGGTTCGCAATATTTTTACCTGCAATATCTGGTGCAGTACCATGCACTGCTTCAAAAATTGAAATATGATCACCAATATTTGAAGACGGAGCAAAACCAAGTCCACCAACTAATCCAGCGCATAGGTCACTTACAATATCTCCTTGCAAATTAGTTAATACTACTACATCAAATAAGTCTGGACGACTTACCAATTTCATACATAGGTCATCTACAATCACATCATCCGCTTTTAAATTTGGATATTCTTTTGCTATCTCATAAAAAACTTCCAAGAATAACCCATCCGTTAATTTCATGATGTTGGCCTTATGTCCACATGTAATTCTTCTTGCACCTTTTTTCTGAGCCATTTCAAATGCATAACGAATTACTTGTTCACTTCCGCCTCTTGTAATGAATCTTCTTGCAATCGCTACATCTTGTGTTAACATGTGTTCGATACCACCATAAGTGTCTTCAATATTTTCACGCACAATCGTTAAATCTATATTGATACCCGCTTTACTAAAAACGGTATCTACCCCACTTAATGTTTGAAATTTTCTGTCGTTCGCGTAAGTGTTCCAAGTTTTTCTTGCAGTCACATTCACACTTTTAACGCCCTTTCCTTTTGGCGTTTCCATTGGCCCTTTAAAAAGGATCCCTAATTGCTCAATGGTATCTTTGGCTTCTGGCGTCATCCCAATGCTAAATCCTTTGTCAAATACCCATTTCCCCATGTCTACATACTGGTATTCCAATGGTACTTTAGCCGCATTGAATACACCAATTACTGCTTCCATAATCTCTGGACCGATTCCGTCACCTTTAGCTACAGCTATCTTCATTTTAGTCAGTTTTTATAGTAAAAAATGGGTTTTGAAAAGACATTTTGCAAACGTCTGCGCGAAGTTAGGTGAGTTCCTTCTCCTTAAAAAAAAATAGCCCTTCTTTTTGGGCATGCTGAGCAAAATATTTCCTAATTTTATAAGGCAGTATACTCTGCAAGTTACTTTTGATCAGAACGGTCATGATTTCTACCATTTCAGAGGGCATAGAAGTAAGCGTTGAAACCTTTTACCAAAAAGATTATAGCAACCCTTTACAGCAAGATTTTATGTTTGCCTATCGCATTACTATCGAAAACCACAACTCATTTCCAGTAAAATTACTACGTAGATTTTGGGAGATATTTGACAGCAATGGTGAACACAGGGTGGTTGAAGGTGAAGGCGTGGTGGGCGTACAACCATTAATTATGCCAGGTAAGCAATACCAATATGTAAGTGGCTGTAATTTAAAAACCGAGCTAGGCAAAATGCAAGGTTATTACAATATGGAAAATGTTGAAAACAGGGAAGCCATTCAAGTTAAAATTCCTGCATTCAAAATGATTGCTCCAGTTAAATTAAATTAAGCCGTTCAGTTTAAAGTATTTTTATCTTATTTATTAAAATATTTTAGGGCTAAAAATCAATATTAGTTTGATCAAAAATCGTCTTAGAAGGGGTTTTCAATAATTGATTAAGATCGCTTTTTGACTTTCCTTTTTGTTGACTCATCCAAGATTGTACAATACGATAGCCAATATATTTACCTACGTTGCCTGGTATAGCCTCTCCAAAATAATCGTTGTACGGCGCTTCATTTAAGATTGCAGCAGTTAAACTCGGATCCACAGAAAAAAGCCTGTTTTGGCTTGATAAAAAAGTCCAAATATCTCCTCTATTTTCTTCGATCGCTTTTAACTGATTACTTGTATAGCCCAATAATAGTGTATCCGAAGTATTTGGTAAACATTGACTCAGTATATATTGACGTTTACCAATTTCAATCATCTGTTCTATCAACTGTTTCCCATTCAATGCTATAGGATCGTAGTCATTCAATATATTTTGTACGCTATTGACAACAATATATTCAGGTGCAAAAAGCCTACTAATATAAGTTGGGTAGATGGTATTGATTTGTTCGGAATAATACCAGCTTGATTCCGCTCCCATGTATAATTGTAGCCCTATAGCTAGTCCATCTTTTGTCACCACATTTCCATAAGTTTCGAGTGGTCCAATAAAATAAATTAATTGCTTTGGTAAAGTATAGGTTGGGAAATAATAATAGAATCTTTTAAATGCTACAGTAATTTCAGGAGTCGCTTTTTTGAATGCTTGGACTTTTGTAGTGGCTTGGTAAATTGGGAGATATGCTTTGTAAAATGCCAATATTTTTTTGGACTCCTTTTTGGAAGACAACATCAAAACTCGGTTAAAATAATCTTCTGAAAATTGGGGGTATTGTTGGACCAATTTGGCTAAATCAGACTCAAAATGCAAGCTGTCCATGGCAAAGAAGGCACTGTCAAATCGAATTTCAGTCAGCCTTGGGGTTGGTCCAAGCTGCGCTGGGTCCTGGGTTGAACTTGAACATCCCGTCAGGGCAAGCCCAATCAATCCATACAATAAAACGGTTGTTCGCATCCTCGAAAGTACAAAAAAAGCGAGGTTATTTCTTTTAAAAACCGACCTTTGGTGCATGAAAATTTGTATCGCCCAACAGAATTATCATATAGGCAATTTCGAGGCCAACACAAAACAGATCATAGATGCTATTGAGAGCGCAAAACAACAAGGTGCTGATTTAATATTATTTAGTGAAATGAGTGTCTGCGGTTATCCTGCGAGAGACTTTGTAGAATTTGGTGATTTTATCAACCAATGTTATGCTAGTGTTGATGCCATTAGAAAAGTAGCAGATACCATTGGGGTGTTGATTGGCGCCCCTGCGCATAATACCAATGAAAAAGGTAAGCCATTGTATAACGCTGCGTTTTTTCTTTACGATCAAAAAATTCAAGCCGAGATTCATAAAACATTATTGCCCACCTATGATGTATTTGATGAGAATCGATATTTTGAACCAGCGAGTGCGTGGAAAGTAGTTCCCTTCAAAGGAAAAAATTTGGCAATCACCATATGTGAAGATATTTGGAACCTTGGTGACAATCCTTTGTACACGATTTGCCCAATGGATAAAATGATGCAGCAGTCCCCAGATATTTTATTGAATCTGAGCGCTTCTCCATTTGATTATACACATGACGAAGATCGTAAAGCCACAATAAAATCCAATGTGGTTAAATATAAAAAACCTTTATTCTACTGCAACGCAATTGGTAGTCAAACAGAAATAGTATTCGATGGTGCTTCTTTGGTATTTGATAAAGACGCCAACTTGTGTGGTGCTTTACCCATGTTTGAATCTGCGATGCAAATGTTTGAATGCAATGATGATGGCACCATCAATGCGCCAATTCTTGAACCTGCAGCATCCCTACCAAGCAAGGAATTAAATCCTGCAACCCTAGTGCCTGCATTAAATATTGATCAAGTGTATAAAGCACTTGTCTTGGGTGTGAAGGATTACTTTAATAAGATGGGTTTTAAAAAAGCAATTCTTGGCTCTTCTGGAGGAATTGACTCCGCTGTAACCCTTGCCATTGCTTGCGATGCGCTTGGTAAAGAAAATGTATACGCTATCTTAATGCCTTCGCCTTACTCAACCGAGCATTCTGTAAATGATGCTGTAGAGTTAAGTAAAAACTTAGGCAATCCATATGATACCCTTCCTATAAAAGAGGTGTATGAAAGTTTTTTACATACTTTAAAACCAATTTTTAAAGACCTGCCATTCTCTTTGGCAGAAGAGAATATCCAAAGCAGATCGAGAGGAAATATCTTAATGGCGATTGCAAATAAATTAGGTTATGTTTTATTGAACACTTCTAATAAGAGTGAATTGGCAACAGGCTATGGCACATTATATGGAGATATGGCTGGCGGATTAGGCGTCTTAGGTGATTGTTATAAATTACAAGTGTATGAATTAGCGAA
>CAMCQV010000037.1 GCA_945877085.1 Chitinophaga pinensis | reverse complement strand
AAAAAACGATCTGTAATATACCTCGAAGAAAGTTCTACAGCAGCCACAATCGCCTCGTCCTTAATACGCACATGGTGATGCGTTTCATATCTTTCCTTCAAACCCCTTAAAATAGAAATCGCATCTTCTTTAGACGGCTCGTCAATCATGACTTTCTGGAATCTTCTTTCCAACGCTTTATCTTTTTCGAAAAACTTTTGGTATTCATTCAAAGTAGTAGCTCCAATGGCCCTTAACTCTCCTCTTGCCAATGCTGGTTTCAAAATATTGGCAGCGTCCATGGCACCATCGCCTCCACCTGCACCAACGAGTGTATGAATTTCGTCAATAAATAAAATAATATCCCCATCACTTCCAGTGACTTCTTTAATGACCCCTTTTAATCGTTCTTCAAATTCACCTTTGTATTTTGCACCTGCAATCAATAGTCCCATATCTAAAGCATAAATAATTTTAGACTTTAAATTTTCGGGCACATCCCCATTCACAATACGCATCGCCAATCCTTCTGCAATGGCTGTTTTACCAACTCCAGGCTCCCCCACTAAAATTGGATTGTTCTTGCTTCTTCGGGTTAGGATATGTAATGTTCTTCTTATTTCGTCATCACGACCAATCACAGGATCTAATTTCCCTTTGTTGGCCATCTCGTTTAAATTCTTTGCGTATTTGTTTAGTGCTTGAAACTGTGTTTCTTGTGTAGCAGACTTTATCGTTTCACCCTGTCTTAATTCTGTAATCGCAGTTTTTAAACCTTTCTCTGTCAAGCCTGCATCTTTTAAAATTTTTGCAACAGCATCATTCACTTGAAGAATCCCCACAATTAAATGCTCCACGGTTACAAAGTCATCACCAAAGTCTTTCAATGAAGCAGTTGCTTTTAATAAAACTGCATTCAAATCCCTACTTAATGCAGATGCGGGTTCACCAGTTTGTTGTTTTGGTAATTTTTCAAATAATGCATCTAGTTTTTGCAAAACCCAGCTTGGTTGTACATTATTTTTTTTCAATAAAAAATCGGTTGGACTGTCTTTATCTCCAACAATTGCTTTTAATAAGTGTGCAGTTTCTATGTTCGCATGTTGGTTATTATACGCCAATTGCTGTGCAGCCTGAATCGCTTCCTGCGCTTTGATGGTATATTGATTTAAATTCATATTACTAGTTTTAGTATTTACTTTATATCCGCAAATAGAAAGCCACTCCTTGAATTCAGCAATTATGTCTTAATCCATCTTTAAAAAGGGTAATAAAGTCAGTCCTACATTGCTTTTTCTGCTAATTTTACATAAGATGACAAAAAGCACTACAAATAGCCTTCTATGAACCAATTTAGGCATACTCAAATTATCAAAGAACTTGCAGTACAGCATGGATTTGACTTCTGTGGTATTGCAGAAGCTAAAGAATTAACCGAAGATGCATTTAGATTAGAGCAATGGTTGGCGAAGGGTTTTCATGGAGAGATGCAATACATGGAAAAACATTTTGACTTAAGAATTAATCCAAAAAAATTAGTACCCGGCGCAAAATCGGTGATCACTTTTTTAAAAAATTATTACCCAGAACAGGAACAACCCATTGGCTTTCCAAAAATTGCAAAATATGCCTACGGCCAAGATTACCATGAAGTGATCAAACTTTCATTGAATCAAATGTTGGATGCATTACGACAAAAAATTGGCCCCATTGAGGGAAGAGGATTTGTGGACTCTGCTCCGGTCTTAGAGCGTTCCTGGGCTTGGCTTTCGGGTGCTGGATGGATTGGTAAAAACGGGAACTTAATCCAACCTAAAAATGGTTCCTTTTTTTTCATTGCTAGCTTAATTGTTGATCTTGAATGTGTGTATGACCAACCCATTGCAAAAGACTATTGTGGCACTTGTACTAAATGTATTGATGCTTGTCCAACGCAAGCCATCTTGCCTAATAAAACTATTGAAGCCAATCATTGCATTAGCTACTACACCATTGAATTGAAAAAACAAACCATCGAAACAGGTGCAGATAGAGCCTATCAAGACTGGGCATTTGGTTGTGATATTTGTCAGGATGTATGTCCTTGGAATCGATTTAGTCATCCACACCAAGAAGCAAAATTCAAACCTATTGAAGGCTTATTAACCATGTCCAAAGATGCATGGCTTGAAATGGAAGAAGTGAGTTTTAAAGCAAGGTTTAAACAATCTCCTTTACTAAGATCAAAATTAACTGGAATCAAAAGAAATATTGAATACTTATGGCGTCGATAAAATGCAGGCTGTTAAATGTTGTAACTCTTCTTCCATCTTTGCACCTAAGACTTTTTCGTTGAGTAATGTTTGAAATTTTTCCCAAGGATACCATTTTACATGTTGCTCAAAAGACCAATGAATCACATAAGTCCCTTCTTTTAAAGGCAGCCATTCTATTTGAACTTTATAAGGCGCTTGACCTGTCGCCACCCAATTTAAAAGCACTGTACTATCGGTACTTGAAAGCATTTGAATTGTTTGGCTACCTACTTCTGCGATACTATCCTGCACCATCACGGATTGGTCTTTCCAATCACTCATCCAACCTTTCCAAGCGGATAGATCTTTCACACAATGTTGAATTTGTGATTTGGTTGCATTGACTTCTACCGCCCTGGATGTAATCACCATGGAAGGAAATAAGCTAGCTATAGCAGTGATTAAAATGCTAATCACTAAAACACTTATCAAAGCAAAACGGATTAGTTTCATGTTATTCCCATTTAAATATTTTAAATGCGGCAGCATATACGATCACAATCCATACAAAAAGTATCGCAATCTCATTTCCTACCGAAAATAAATTTGCCCCCTCAAATGCAATTTCACGCATGGCATTGTTAAAATGTGTTAATGGTAAAATATTGCAAAAGGGTTGCAACCATTTGGGGAAGGTATCTATTGAAAAGAAAGTCCCAGCAAGTAAAAACTGAGGTAGGGTAATTAAATTGGCAAAAGGCGGAATGGTACTTTCATTTTTTGCCACACCACTCACAATAAACCCAAAACCCATAAATAAAATCAATGCAATGAAACTAAGTGCCATGATATTCAAAAAAGTAATCCAACCATGCACCAATGTGAAGTTGAAAGCAAAATGACCAATACCAATAATGATCACCGCAGTCATCAATTGAAAAATAACCCTACTCAAGGCCTCACCAAAAATTATATACAAACGTCTAATAGGTGTGGCATAAAATCTTTTTAAAACCAATTGTTGTCTTAAATTAAAAAACAAAAAAGCCACGCCAAAGACCCCAGCACTTAATAAAGAAAAACCAAGCTGACCAGGCAAAATAAAATCGATAGTTCTATACGTTCTTCCAGGTACTTCAATCACTTCGTTCTTTACCACTGCAATGGTAGGTGCATCTTTAAATTGAGTCGCATTGATATTTGCAATGACTGCATTTAAGATGGATTTGATTAATTGAATATTTTGCGGATTGGCAGCAGCCGAACTTGTTAATTGTATTTGATAAGGCTGACTAGGATTTTGCGTTGGCTGAATATCAATCAAGGCCGTGATTCTGCCCTTTGCCAATTCTGCATTCGTGGTGGCTTGATCGGCAGTCACAAATTTCAATCCTGCTAAGGATTTTATCTTTTGATACACTACATTACTGGTATCCGCATTGGGTGCTAATGCGACTTTTACATTGATATTTCCGCCGCTACTCAAGAATCCAAAAACTAAAATGAAAATAAGCGGGAATGCAATACTAAAAATGACTGCAGATGGGCTTCTCAAGATAGAGCGCAGGCTTGCTCTTGTAATAGCAAGCATCGCTTTAATTTGACTATATGAATGCATGATACCTAGGGCTGTTTAACCACAAATATAGGCATTCGTGCTTGAGGGGCACCAACCATTTGTTGTACAGTTTTCAAATTTTGGAAAATCTGCCATTGGCTTGCACCTATTTCAGATTCAATAGATTTGACCTTAACAAAGTCTTTATAATCTTCGATTAAATCTTCTAAAAATGATTTTGATTCTGGGTATTGCTTAATACTATAGCCTTTTAGTTTCGCCATTTTAGCTGCAGAAGCAAGGGCATCATTCAATGTGCCAATTCTATCCACCAGTCCTACATTAATCGCATCTGAACCTAACCAAACTCGACCTTGCGCAATTGAATCCACGTAGTCCATTGATTTTTTCCTACCCTTCGCAACCCTAGATTTAAAGGTATAGTAGATACTGTCTACGCCAGATTGCAACATTTTTTGCTCCATCATATTCAGAGGCCTTGTTGCTGATGGCGCATCTGCATAAGGCGCAGTTTTTACACCGTCAAAACTAATTCCTAATTTATTGTTCATGAATCCTGAAATATTTGGAATCACAGTAAACACACCTATAGAACCAGTAATTGTATTGGCATCTGCATAAATAGAATCAGCACCAGAGGCAATATAGTATCCACCAGAGGCAGCCACATCGCCCATACTTACAATCACTGGTATCTTTCCTTTAATCAATTCTAATTCTCTCCAGATAATATCACTTGCCAATGCACTACCTCCTGGTGAATTCACTCTTAAAACCAATGCATCAATCGATTCGTCTGCTCTAATTTTTTGAAGCAACATTCTAAAGTCATCACTTGCAATCGCATCCTTAACATTCTTGCCCATCACAATATCACCGTCAGCATACACCACTGCAATTTTGCCAGCACCAGTTCCTCTTAAAGGCACCGACTTTGCATAATCTTTAATAGAAACAAATGGAATATCGTTTTCTTTTACCCCATTTAGTTTTTTTGCAATCGTTTTCTTCAATTGGTCATCATAGATTAATCCATCCACCAAACCATTTGATAAAGCATCTTGTGCTGATTGTATCTTTGCCTCATTCGCCATTGCTTTCAACTTTTCAGGCGCAATTTGTCTTGCACTTGCTACTGTGCTAATAAAATGATCGTATAAACCATTTAACCATACACTGGTTTGTTGCTTATTGGCATCCGACATTTTTGTATACCTAAATGGCTCTGTTGCACTTTTGAACTTGCCTGCATAAAACACTTGCATTTCTACATCTAATTTATCCAACATCCCTTTTAAGAAAACAGTTTCCAGCGAAAATCCGCTAAATTCCAATCCACCTTGTGGATGTGTGTAAATTTGATTGGCCACATTACCTACCCAGTAGCCTTTTTGAGAAATCGTTTCACCGTATGCAAAAATAAATTTATTGCTTTTTTTGAAATCAACCAATACTTTACGAAGCTCCTCTGAACTTGCGTAGCCATTTGAATTTTGTTGGCACTTGATATAAATACCTTTGATATTTGAATCTTTTTTTGCATGCTGAATCAATCCAATCACAGCTGTTAAGCTTGGTATTTTTCCAGTACCTGGATTCATCAATTCAGTAAATGGATCTGATACTTCTTTTTCTGTAAAATTATCATTTAGGTCGATCACTAAAACTGCATTGGTTGGTATAGTTGTAGGCTCATCCGAAGAGAATGCCGCTGCAGATCCAATCAGAAGCATTAAGCCACCAATTGAAAAAACAACTATTGCAAGTAATGCAGCGAAGAATGAACTAAAAAAGCTTTTCATAAAAAAGATTGATTGTGAAGAAATCTAAAATAGCAAGAAAAAAATAAAGATTGCCTTGTAAAATTATGGATATTTGCGTTCATTTTCAGCATACTTCTATGAACCATGTATACCTCATGATAGGCGGCAATATAGGGAACCGTTTGGACAATTTAGAAAATGCTCGAAAAAGCATTGAGCTAAGATGTGGCCCCATTCAAAAACAATCCTCCATCTACGAAACTGAAGCATGGGGTATGAAAGACCAACCCGCATTTTACAACCAAGCCCTTTGCATTGAAAGTGCATTGAACCCACAAGATTTAATGGCCATGCTATTAGCTATCGAGGTGTCAATGGGTCGTGAAAGATTGATCCCACTTGGACCTAGGACCATCGATTTGGATATCATTTATTTTAACCAAACAATTATGGAAGCACCTGGTTTGATTATTCCACATCCTAGATTAACACTACGCAACTTTGTTTTGGCACCATTGGTGGAAATTGCACCTGATTTTGAGCATCCTATTCTTAAAAAAACGAATTTTCAGCTCTACGAAGCCTCAACAGATACATCGGTTGTGCATAAAAAAACCGACCTTTAAAGAATCGAGAACTTATCTTTGTCCGCAAGTATTAGAAGCATTATGAAGCATCATTTTATAGCAATTGAGGGGAATATTGGTGCAGGAAAGACGACTTTATCACAATTACTTGCACAACATTTTGATGCAAAGCTAGTTTTAGAGGAATTTGCGGATAACCCATTTTTGACAAAATTTTACGAGAACCCAAAGCAGTATGCCTTTCCGTTGGAACTTTTTTTTCTAGCAGAAAGATTCAAGCAACAACAAGAAATGGTTAAGTCCAATGACCTATTTCAAAATATCACTGTATCGGATTATATATTTACGAAATGCTTACTCTTTGCAAAAGTGAATTTGCCCGAGGAAGAATTTAGATTGTACCAAAAGATGTTCGATGTCTTTGTGCAACAATTAACCCCTCCTGATATTTTGATTTATTTACACGCACCAGTGAATAAATTACAAGGCAATATTAAAAAGCGGAATCGAAAGTTCGAACAGTCCATCCCCGACGAATATTTATTTAAATTACAAGAGACTTATACAAGCTATATTAAGCAGCATAATATCAAAACCATTTTTGTGGATGCTAGTAATGCGGATTTTTTGTACAACGAAAAGCATTTTAAAGTCATTACAGATGCATTGGATAAAGATTTAGAAGAAGGTCAACATTATTTTACACTACCCTAAGACCAACCTATTCATACTGTTATGGAGCAAAATGCACAACAACTAACCAAAGATCCATTTGCAGCTTTAAGGATAACTGAGTTTAGAAATTTAATGATTGGCCGATTTTTATTTATCATGGGCTTAAGGATGATGGGCACATTGGTAGGCTGGTGGATCTATGAGTTGACCAACGAACCTTTTGCCATTGGATTGATTGGTTTAGCAGAAGTCATTCCTGCAGTATCTCTTGCGTTATACGCAGGCCATGTGATTGATAAAAGCGAGAAAAGAAAAATCATTTTAAGCGGCGTTGTACTCTACTTTATTTGTGCGATTAGTTTGTTACTCTTATCATCGGCCTATGGCAGAGCACATTTAGGCAACCTGCAAATAGCTATTGTCATTTATTTTGTCATCTTTTGCACTGGTATCATTCGTTCTTTTACAGGACCTGGATTTGGCACTTTAGTAGGTGAAATTGTGCCTAAAAATTTATTACAAAATGCCACTACTTGGAGTCAGGGCATGTGGCTGAGCGCCTCTGTGGTAGGGCACGCAAGTGTTGGTTTCATGATTGCAGGCTTTGGCATTCATGGTTCTTTAATCCTGGTGGTCTCTTTGGTAGCAATAGGCTTTTTCTTTATTCAAAAAATAAGCGCTAAGCCTCCACACCCAACAGTGGTGGAACAAAAACCATTAGAGAGTGTGAAAGAAGGATTGCGTTTTGTATTAAATACCAAAGAATTATTGGGCGCATTGTCATTGGATTTATTTGCAGTTCTTTTTGGTGGTGCAGTCGCAATGGTACCCGTATTTGCTAGAGATATCTTAAAAGTAGGTCCAATTGGTTTTGGCTGGCTCAATGCAGCGACTGATATTGGTGCGATGCTGATTATTATTCTCATTACATTATACCCTGTAACACAAAAACAAGGAAAAAAATTATTACTTGCAGTCGCCGGATTTGGTGTTTGTATCATTGTCTTTGCATTGTCTAAAATATTTTGGATCTCATTTGTCGCATTGTTAATGAGTGGTATTTTAGATGGATTTAGTATGATTGTTCGAGGCACCATTGTTCAACTCAAAACACCAAGCCATATGCGTGGCAGGGTGATGTCGGTGAATTCTATGTTCATCAATAGTAGTAACGAATTAGGGCAATTCGAAAGTGGATTGGCAGCAAAAGCGATGGGTGTAATACCATCGGTGGTATTTGGTGGTGTAATGACTATTATAGTCGTATTTACTACTTGGTTTAAAGCACCGAAACTAAAGGAAATGGAATATTAATTATTTCGCAATGAGTGCATTCATGACATCATGCACAGCAGGACAGAATTCTGCATTTTTCATTGTAATTGGAATGCGTTTAAAAAAAACATCCTCGTCTGTATAAGGAAACCTTTGACAATCGGTTGGGCGATGGTCGTAAATGCTACATGCATTGTCATTGCCTAAAAAAGGACAAGGCCTTGTTTTAGAAACATAGTCACCCTCTTCGTCCATACTCAAATACATATCTATAAAAGCAGTCTCTTTCATCCCCATGTATTTACTGATTCTTTTAATGTCTGGCATTTTGAATCTTGGGGAATAACTTTTGCAACATCTTGCACAATCTAAACAATCGATTTTCTCAAAAGCAGCTTCATGCAAATCTGGCAATTGCTTTAAAATAACACGCTTATCCACCCTTTTAAGAAAGTTCTGGAATTTTTTAAGCTGTTCCGGAGCGGGTGTATCGTATAAGTGTTCAGTGTTTGCTTGCATAATAGATGACAAAAGTAAACTATTTAGCCCTCATCCACAAGCTTTCCCCATTCGAGTGCTTTTATCAAGCTTTCCCTTTTAAAGGCGGCGCTAAAAGCCTATATTTGTGCCAATTTTTAACCCTTTCAATTCCGTCGAAATGAATCCAAATGGCGCAGAATTTATCCAAAGACATATTGGCCCAAATCCAGTAGATAGTGCAAAAATGTTGAAGGCAGTTGGAGTGGATACTTTAGCAGCATTAATTGACAAAATTGTACCTGCAAATATTCGTTTAACAAAACCAATGGAGATTCCCGAGGGATTGACCGAGTTTGAAATGTTGCAATCACTTAAAGCAATAGGCGAGAAAAATATTGTTGCGAAAAATTTTATCGGACAAGGTTATTATGGCACGATCACACCTTCTGTGATCCTAAGAAATATATTTGAAAATCCAGGTTGGTATACGCAATACACCCCTTATCAAGCAGAGATTGCACAAGGCCGTTTAGAAAGTTTATTGAACTTTCAAACCATGATCTCCGATTTGACCGGAATGGATATTGCGAACGCATCTTTATTAGACGAAGCGACTGCAGCAGCAGAAGCGATGGCAATGATCTTTAATCATATCAATAAATCAGATGTGATTGGTCAACCTAAATTATTTGTAGACGAAGCCATCTTTGCACAAACAAAATCTGTTTTACAAACTAGAGCAACACCAATTGGTGTGGAATTAGTAATAGGTGATTTTAAGACTGCTGCTATTGATGGTACTTTCTTTGGAGCAATCCTTCAATATCCAAATGCCAATGGTGCCATCCAAGACTATACAAGCTTTATAGACCAAGTGCACCAAGCAGGTGGTATGGTGATTTTAGTAGCAGATTTACTTTCATTGACTGTACTAAAAAGTCCAGGCGAACTCAATGCAGATGTGGCTGTAGGTAACACACAAAGATTTGGTGTACCGATGGGATTTGGCGGACCACACGCTGCTTATTTTGCAACCAAAGATGCATTCAAAAGAGGTATGCCGGGAAGATTGATTGGAGTAAGTATAGATGCACAAGGCAACCGTGCATTAAGAATGGCATTGCAAACTAGAGAGCAACATATTAAACGCGAAAAAGCAACTTCTAATATTTGTACCGCACAAGCATTACTTGCCAACATGGCTGTGATGTATGCAGTGTACCATGGACCAGTTGGATTAAAAGCCATCGCTTTAAGAGTACATGCATTAGCGCAAGGATTAGCACAACAACTAGAAAGCTTAGGTGTTAAACAAGTGAATGAATTTTATTTTGACACATTACACCTAACAGGTTTTGATGCGCATAAATTATTTGAGCTTGCAAACAAGCATGCTGTCAATTTCAATTATTTTACAAATGGAACAATCTCTATCAGTATTGATGAAACAACTTCTGTAAAAGACATTCAATCCATTGTGCATTTATTTGAAACATTGACAGGTAAAACTGCGAATGCATATAATACATCCATTAAAAATGCAGCAATCCCAGCTCAATTGGTTAGAACTAGCGACTACTTAACACATCCAGTATTCAATACACATCATAGTGAAACACAAATGATGCGCTATATCAAGCAATTAGAGAATAAAGACCTTTCTTTAAATACAAGCATGATTAGTCTTGGTAGTTGTACCATGAAATTGAACGCTGCGACAGAAATGATTCCAGTGAGTTGGCCTTGTTTTGGTGGATTACATCCATTTGCACCAGCAAATCAAACCATCGGCTATCAAGAGATTGTAAAAGAATTAAGTGCTTACTTATGTCAAACAACTGGATTCACTGCTTGTAGTTTACAACCTAATAGTGGTGCACAAGGTGAATATGCAGGTCTATTGACAATTCGTTCTTACCACGCTGCAAGAAATGAGCCACATAGAAATATTGTTTTGATTCCAATTAGTGCGCACGGTACCAACCCTGCAAGTGCGGTGATGGCTGGATTCAAAGTAGTGGTCGTGGCTTGTGATGCAGCTGGAAATATTGATGAAGCTGACTTAACTGCAAAAGCAATTCAGCATAAAGATCATTTAGGTGCATTGATGATTACTTATCCTTCTACACATGGTGTGTTTGAAGAAACCATCATGGATATTTGCAATACAATCCACGAAAATGGTGGTATGGTTTATATGGATGGTGCCAATATGAATGCTCAGGTTGGTTTAACAAGCCCTGGCAAAATTGGAGCGGATGTATGTCACTTGAATTTACATAAAACATTTGCCATTCCACATGGTGGAGGTGGACCAGGTGTTGGACCAATTTGTGTGAATGATAAATTAGCACCATTCTTACCAGGTCATATCAAGAATGGAGACGCCACCAATGCGGTGAGTGGTGCACCATTAGGATCTGCAAGTATTTTATTGATTAGTTATGCTTATATCAAGATGTTAGGTGCTAAAGGATTGGAATTAGCAACCAGCTATGCCATTTTGAATGCCAACTACATGAAAGCAAGATTAGAAAAAGCATACACTATTTTATATACTAGCAAGAACGGCACATGCGCACACGAATTCATTATTGACTTAAGACCATTTAAATTAACTGCAGGCATAGAAGCAGAAGATGTGGCTAAAAGATTGATTGATTATGGATTCCACGCACCAACAATGAGTTTCCCTGTAGCAGGCACCATCATGATTGAGCCTACAGAAAGTGAGGATATGGCAGAATTAGATCGTTTCTGTGATGCCTTGTTAGCAATACATGCAGAAATTGTTGCGATTGAAACTGGCCGTTTTGATAAGACAGACAATCCTTTGAAAAATGCACCACATACGCAACATGTGATTTGTGCAAATGAATGGTCACATAGCTATACAAGACAAGAAGCTGCATTCCCACTACCTTATGTCGCGTTCAATAAATTTTGGCCAACAGTAGCGCGTGTGAACAATACACATGGTGACAGAAACCTTGTTTGTACCTGTGAGCCAGTATCTTCTTATGTATAAATGATCTAAATAGATTAAGATAGATTCCAAATAAGAGCGGCGCTTCAGTTGAAGCGCCGCTCTTATTTATTCAGAATAGCAGATCTGCCTTTACTTCTACTTTTGGATACCACTAAGCATCCATCCTTTTTACACTATTACTACTGCTGCTACTAGTGATCGGGGGATTCCCATTTAACATGAATTCATATAAGCCAATGATTTTCTCCTTGTCACTTAATGAAGTTTGGAGTTTATCAAAATCGTTTTCAAGTTTTTTTAATTTCTTGCTTTCACTTGTGTACTTATTGGTGAAATCTTCCAAAATAGTATCGTCTATTTGACGACCTTGTTGTCCTGCCTCTTTTAGCATCTGTCCTTCCCCAGTTAGCACCCATAAAATATCAAGTTCTGGATAGGCTTGGTAGATCTTAATTAAGATGTCTGATCCTACCGATCCTAAATGTTTTAATTGTTTTGAAAAATAGCCATTGGACAAATCAATTTTTTGCTCAAAAGCATGTGGTGTAATCTTTTTGCAATGAATAAAGACTGCGATTCTTTCGATTGGTTTCATGATAAAAATATTTAGATGTTTATTTAATACGACATTGATTGCTTTATCGTATTACTAAATTACCTCTATCTATAAAATCATGTCAAAAACTTAGGCCTCAATTATAGGAGACCTAGGCCTCATTTTTTAGAAAAAACGAACGACCTATAGTTTTTCACTTAATTCCAACCATCTTAATTCTGCTGCTTCTAATTCGGTTGTAACCGAAGCCAATTGTGCACTTAAAGCAGTGATTGCATTATAATCTCCCGTACTATTATTCAATTCATGAGTGAGAATCACTTTTTTACTTTCTAGTTCAGGCATCGACTTATTCAACTGCTCTAATTCCAATTTCTCTTTGTAAGACATTTTTTCGGCTACTTTCTTTGGCGCATTTTCAATAGCAGATTCATTTGTTGCATTCGATACTGAAGCAGCCGAAGCAGGCTTGACTTCATGCTCTAACTGTGTGGTGATATCAGAACTTACAGCAGCATAGTTCTGTTTGCTTTTTTCTAAAATCCTAAACTGTGTATAATTACCAGGATAGTCGCGAATCACACCATCCCCTTCAAATATAAATAAGTGGTCCACCAATTTATCCATGAAGTAACGATCATGCGATACCAATAAAACACAACCAGCAAAATCAATTAAAAACTGTTCTAATACTGCCAAAGTTGGAAGGTCTAAATCATTGGTCGGTTCATCTAGGATTAAAAAATTAGGATTTTTAAACAAGATGGTTAATAGTTGAAGTCTTTTCTTCTCCCCTCCGCTCAAAGCACTTAAATAAGTATACTGTTTGTCTGGTGTGAATAAAAATAATTCTAAGAATTGCGCTGCACTTAATGTTCCACCACTTGCCAAAGGGAACTGCTCGGCAAATGTTTTTAAGTATTCAATCACGCGCATATCCTTCTTGTAGGTAAGGCCTTCTTGAGAAAAATGACCAAAGACAATCGTATCGCCTACATTAATTTTACCACTATCGGGCATGGTTAGTCCTTGAAGAATTTGCAAAAAAGTAGACTTTCCTACACCATTCTTACCTACTATACCAATGCGTTCACCTTTACTAAAAGTATAATCAAAGCCTTTTAGCACCACTAGGTCTCCATATGACTTGTATACTTTGATGGCTTCAATGATCTTGCCACCTAGTCGGGTCATCTTCATATCCAATTGCAAATTGGTATCTTCTATTTTTTGTTTTGCCTTGGCTTCTACTTCGTAAAAATTATCTTGCCTGCTTTTACTTTTAGTTGTCCTTGCTTTTGGCTGCTTACGCATCCACTCTAATTCTTTTCTAAATGTATTTTTCGCTTTGTCAATACTTGCCAATTCAGATTCAATCCTCGCAGCCTTCTTCTCTAAATAATTTTCATAATCCCCTTTATAACTGTATAATTTCTCTCTTTCCAATTCCCAAATTTCATCTGTCACTGCTTCTAAGAAATAACGATCATGCGACACAAGTAATAAGGTCACTTTTTCTTGCTCTAAATAATTTTCCAACCATTCGATCATGTTTAAATCTAAGTGGTTGGTAGGCTCATCCATTAATAACAAAACATGTTTTGGTTCAAATCCAATTTGGATCAAAGTTTTTGCCAATGAAACACGTTTTCTTTGTCCACCACTTAATTTTGAAACAGGTTGCTCTAAATGATGGATATTCAATTGGGTTAAAATCGTTTTTACTTTTGATTCAAAGTCCCAAGCATTATTTTCCTCCATTTCCATGATCGCATCTGTGATCAAATTTTCATCCTCTGTTTCCATGGCCATCTCATAATTACTAATGGCCTTCATGATGGGATGTTCTTGATTGAATAAATTCTGCGTAACCGATGCAGTTTCTATAAATTGAGGGTCTTGTTCAAATAATACCAAATGGACATCTTTATGCACTTTAGCAGTACCCGAATCCGGTACTTCCTTGCCAGACAAGATTCTTAAAAGGGTGCTTTTCCCAATACCATTCCTGGCCACCAAGGCAATCCTATCGCCCTCGTTGATATTAAAGCTGATTCCTTTAAATAAGGGCGTAATGCCATAACTCTTTGTCAGATTTTCTACAGATACATAATGCATGGCGCAAAGATACAAGCACTAAATTAAAATAGGGGAAAAAGCAACGAAGATTGTACTTTTGTAGACGTTAATATCGAAATAGATGAAAAATTTTGAAGTGCCATCAGGCTACAGAAGCCCCCTAATTGTTGCCATTAAACAAAAGCGCAAAGCGGACGATAAGCTTAAAAAGGATTTCACCCCAACCGAACTCGACTTTGGCAAGGTTAAAATCTATTTAGCGAGGCATTTTGGATTTTGTTATGGGGTAGAAAATGCCATTGATATTGCCTACAGAACCATTGAGGAAAACAAGGGTAAAAGGATTTTTCT
>CAMCQV010000036.1 GCA_945877085.1 Chitinophaga pinensis | reverse complement strand
ATTTGTGGACGTGAGATTAACCCGAAAGTCCTGGAAACCCTCGCTACATGCACATCAATCGGAATGATTAAATCCGCAGGGGAGATGGCTTTCCACAAACCAAAGTCAACCCCATGTTGATCCTTGCGGACCATCCATCTTAAAAACATATTCAATCTTTTACAAGTGGATCCGTTTTCGGGAGAAGCAATATGTTTTTTAGTACGTACTGGTGCATCCTCCAATGAAAAAAAGTAATTTTTAAAATGGACCAATCCTGCTTCTACTGTTTTTATTTTTTTGCCTGATACTTGATCGATAAAAAATGCTGTTTCTAAACTTTTATTTGCTGCATAATGTTGTTTAAAAAAAGCGATACAATATAACAAGTCGGTATCCTTGAATGTACGATGTGCAAAATCCATTAATTTTTTAAGATCTGCTGATTGGTATTGGGTGCAAAATTCAAAAGGGGCATTGTCCATTCTTTCTAGCAATTCCTTGCTCTTTTGAATGATGGTGGTACGATTGCCCCAAGCAAAGATGGCGGCAAAAAAAGCAGCAAGTTCAATGTCTTGCTGCTTTGTAAATAAATGCGGTATACTGATTGGATCTTTTTCGATAAAGTCAATATGATTGTATTGCTTTACTTTTTGATCGAGTAATTGTTTGATTGCAGGGTTCATTATCCAATAGCCTGTGCTAAGTCTGCAATGATATCCTCGGCATCTTCAATACCTACACTTAAACGAATTAATCCGTCTGCAAGTCCGTTTGCAATTCTTTGTTCACGTGGGATAGATGCATGGGTCATACTTGCAGGGTGATTGATTAGGGATTCAACGCCTCCTAAGCTTTCCGCCAATGAAAATATTTTTGTACTTGACAATACCTTAGTTGCTGCTGCAACGCTATCGTCTTTTAATAGAAAGCTCATCATGCCGCCAAATCCACGCATTTGTTTTTTAGCAATATCGTGGTTATGATGGTCTGTAAAGCCACACCAGTATACTTTTGCCACTTTTGGATGCTGACGTAAATAAGCTGCTACTTTTTCACCATTCTCACAATGCCTTTGCATTCTTACATGCAATGTTTTAATACCTCTTAAGACTAAAAAACAATCCTGCGGTCCTGGAACTGCGCCTGTACTTTTTTGTATAAAATACAATTGGTCTCTTAGTGCTTGATCATTCAACATCAAACAACCTTGTATGACATCACTATGTCCACCTAAATATTTGGTGGCAGAATGCATCACAATAGTAGCGCCTTGATCCAATGGATTTTGTAAATAAGGAGAAGCAAATGTATTGTCTACACATACAATACAATTATGTTGTTTACCTATGGCTGATACCGCTTCAATATCTGTGATATTCATCAAAGGGTTGGTAGGTGTTTCTACCCAAATTAATTTTGTCTTTGATGTCATCGCAGCTGCGACATTATTTACATCAGAAGTATCTACATAGATAAATTTGATGCCCATCTTCTCATGCACTTTTGAAAATAACCTGAATGAGCCTCCATACATATCATGCGCTGCAACTACTTCGTCCCCTGGGACTAATAAACGCATCACTGCGTCTGTTGCTGCCACACCACTTGCAAAAGCCAATCCAAATTTTCCATTTTCAATGATTGCAAATGCTTCTTCCAAAGCAAAACGTGTTGGGTTTTGACTTCTTGCATACTCATAGCCCTGATGTACGCCAGGAGCGGATTGCACATAAGTGGAAGTTTGGTAGATTGGCGTCATAATAGCGCCAGTACTTGGGTCTGGATGTGCACCAGCATGAATGAATTTTGTACCAAGATGTTGTGTATTGCTCATTGTAAAAGATATTAATGCTTAAATAATTAAATTATATTTCCTTTTTTAAATAGTCGATATGAAAAGACTGATGGAATGATCACCATTATTGCGACAGCTAACATAAATGCAATCATGCCAAATTTCATTGGTAATATGAATGTTACAACTGCTTGAAATAATCCTCCATAGATCCAAAGTTTACCAGCTACTTTATGTGTTTCGTTCCAGTTGGTTTCATTTTCTAAAGTCCAAGGCATTTTAAAACCTACAAAATAATTTTGCTTAAACTTAGGCATATACCATCCTAGTCCTGCAAAGGATAATCCAACTAATGGTAAAATCAATTTACCTACATTGAGCTCATCCGCATGGGTTGAACTATAAATAATGATGGTACTTAAAACACTTAAAAAAGCAACCGTCAAAACTGCAAAATTACTATAAAGGGTATCGTTGGCTTCGTCGTATTTTTTCGGATCAAATGATTTTAGGTTTGACATTAAGACATACACAAAAATACTCACTGCACCCATAATGCCTGGTCCTATAAAAATACTGGATGGACCACCCCATGCATCTGCCTTTCCTTCGATATTAAAATGGGTAGGAATTTGACTTGGTAATTGAGGATAGATGAGTGCGCCATATATAAAAGGGGCGATAATCAAAAGGGCTACTAGAAAAGGGCCATATTTTTTAGCATTCATAGTCACGAATTTCAGGCTCAAGGTACAAAATTTTGCTTTAGCAACGATTTACTTGAATTGGGCAATTCTGTATAAATAAATTACTTTTGCACCAAATCAATTAACATGAGTAAAGGACCTATTTCACAGTTTATAGAGCACCATTATCGACATTTTAATGCTGCTGCCTTAGTTGACGCTGCTAAAGGCTATGAAACGCATTTATTAGAGGGCGGTAAGATGTTGGTGAGTTTAGCGGGTGCCATGAGTACTGCCGAATTAGGCATCAGTTTAGCGGAAATGATCCGTCAAGACAAAATTGCCATCATTAGTTGTACAGGTGCCAATTTAGAAGAAGACGTAATGAACCTTGTTGCGCATAGTCACTACAAGCGTGTTCCTAACTATAGAGATTTAACACCACAGGATGAGTGGGATTTATTAGAAAACCATTACAACCGTGTAACAGATACTTGTATTCCAGAAGAGGAAGCATTTAGAAGATTACAAAAGCACATTGTTAAGTTCTGGAAAGAAGCGGAAGCAAAAGGGGAGCGTTATTTTCCGCATGAGTTTATGTATCAAGTTATTTTAAGCGGAGAGTTAGAACAATATTATGAAATTGATCCTAAGGATAGCTGGGTGGTAGCTGCTGCGAAAAAGAATATTCCAATTGTGGTACCAGGATGGGAGGATAGCACTACAGGAAATATTTTTGCTAGCTATGTGATCAAAAATGAATTGAAAGCATCTACTGTTAAAAGCGGTATCGAATACATGGTAGAATTAACAGAATGGTATAGAGCAAATAGTGGCGGTAAAGGAGTTGGCTTCTTCCAAGTGGGTGGTGGTATCGCAGGAGATTTCCCTATCTGTGTAGTACCAATGATGTACCAAGATCTTGAATGGCATGATGTGCCTTTCTGGAGTTATTTCTGTCAAATCAGTGATAGTACGACTTCTTACGGATCTTATTCTGGTGCAGTTCCAAACGAAAAAATTACCTGGGGTAAATTAGATATTCATACACCTAAATTTATTGTAGAGAGTGATGCCACGATTGTCGTGCCATTGATATTCTCTTATATACTTGGACAATAATAAAAATGCCCCTTAGCAATAAGGGGCATTTTTTATCCATTTATAGATTCGGACTATCTTGTAGCTGGCATATTCAAAGGCATATCGCGCTTTAACATATCTTCTCTTGTTGCCATTTCCCAAGCAGTTTCAAAAATGATTCTTGTTCTTTTCTCCATCAAATCAAAATTGATTTTCTCCACTCTGTCTGTTGGTTTATGGTAATCTGCATGTGTACCGTTGAAATAAAAAATAACAGGTACGCCTTTTGCAGCAAAATTGTAATGGTCGCTTCTGTAATAAAAACGATTTGGATCTTTTGGATCGTTGTATCTTCTGTCCAATTCCATATTGTAGTTTTTATTTACTTTATCTGTGATAGGTTGTAAATCACTACTTAATTTATCTTCTCCAATGACATATACGTAGTTCATTGAATCTCCTTTGTACGTTGGATCGATACGGCCAATCATGTCAATGTTTAAATCGGCAGTTGTTTTTTCCATTGGGAAAATAGGATGGTCACCATAATACTTAGAACCTAACAATCCTTTTTCTTCACCCGATACGTTCATGAAGACAATATTTCTTTTTGGACTAAATCCTTTTTTTCTTGCTTTTGCAAATGCTTCTGCAATCGCTAATACTCCTGTGGTACCTGATCCATCATCATCTGCACCATAATAAATTACGCCGTTTTTAACGCCTTCATGGTCATAGTGACTTGTGATGAATAAGTATTCGTCTGTTTTTTCTCTGCTTGGCATGTAAGCAATCACGTTGGCACTTGCGATAGTAACACTTGTTCTATCTGCTGACCATTCAATGGCTGCATTATATTTACCAACTGGGATTGTTTCCCATTCTTGATCACTGAATTCTTTTGTTCCGCCCAATAATGCAGCGCCTACAGTTTTAGAAACGGTCATACTTACAAAAGTATTGGTGTTTGCTGCAAAAGCCAATCTGCCACTTAAGTTGCTAGGCATAGTTGGATTTGTTTTAGCAATATTGATGATACCAATCGCACCTAATTTTTGTGCAGCCATTGTTTTACTCATGGCTCTTTCTTTACCTTCTGAACTGATTAATAATTTGCCTCTCACATCTAAAGTAGATTTGTCATTGAATTCAGCGCCTACATAAAATACCTCAGGGCTTGTAAATGATTTTTGTGGTGCAGCAGCTGCGCTGATCCAGAAATCTTTGTCTAAAGTATAACTAGTGCCGTTTACTTTTAAACTTGATGCAGTTACTTTATCTTGAAACAAACTAAATGGCATTCTGTAAGACCCAGCGTTACCAGGTGTTAGATCCATCTGCTTGTATTGGCTTACTAAATAGCTTGCCGCTTTTCTTTCTCCTTCTGTTCCTGTTTCTCTGCCTTGCATTTCTTCTCCAGCAATGATGCTAAGGTGTTTTTTTAAGCCCGCTGCTGTGATAGTTTTAGCTGCAGTGTTGGCATCCATGGTTTGTGCATTCACAAATCCGATACTCAAACTTAGCAGTACAATAAAAATTTTACGCATGTTGATTAATTTTAAAATGTGCATTGTTGATTATAAATGTAGTTATTTTTTGAAGACCTTGTAGTTTTAGCAACTGATCTTATCTACTCTTCCTTGATGTCTTCCCCCTTCAAATGCCGTTGTCATAAATACATTGATCATTTCAATGGCAGATTCCATACTCACAAACCTTGCTGGCACACAGATCATATTTGCATCATTGTGCAGTCTTGTTAATTCTGCAATCTCTGGTAACCAGCATAAACCAGCTCTAACGGCTGCATGCTTATTGGCTGTAATCGCCACACCATTGGCAGAACCACAAAACAAAATTCCAAATGCAGCTTCTCCTGATGCAACGCTTGATGCTGTTGGATGTGCAAAGTCCGGGTAATCTACAGAGTCAGTAGAGTAGGTACCAAAATCTTTTACTTGGTATCCCTTTTTTTCGAGCCACTCTTTTACTTCTTGTTTGTAAGCTACGCCAGCATGGTCTGCACCCAATGCGATAGGTTTAGAAGGATCAAAAACATAAGCCATATGAATCGATTTTAATTTGTTACTATCTTAAATTACTCCCACTCTTCTTCTGCCTTCTTCACAGATTTATATGCCCATCTTGATACAATGATACTTAATTCAAATAAAGAATATAATGGGATGAAAACCAATAACTGGCTATACCAGTCTGGACTTGGTGTAATAAACGCAGCAACAATTAAAATCACGACAGCTGCATATTTACGCGTGCTACTCAAAAACTTTGGAGTAACGATGCCAATTTTAGTCAATAAAAAAGCTAGTACAGGTAATTCAAAAGCAATACCACAGCCTAATATTAGATTGGTTAAATTATCTAAGTAATCGGCAAAAGTAGGGATGGTTGTGATCACATTTTTTGTACCTAATTGAAAACTTGCCAAAAAATTAAATGTGAATGGACCAAGTATGAAAAATCCAAAAGCAGCACCTAAGAAGAAAAAGAAAGAAACCCAAAAAATCATGAATCTTGTATTTTTTAATTCATTCTCTTTTAATGCAGGTTTGATAAAGGACCAAAATTGATAAAATATAAAAGGGAAAGCAGTGATAATGCCACCCACAATCGCCATACTAATACTACTTAAGAACTGTCCTCCAAATGTAGTGCTTTGCATGGTCACTTTTACCGCTGGCATACACAAGGCATCCCCTAAATGTGCCCAATGACTGAACTCACAAAATAAACGATAGGTAATAAAATCTGGTTGGATGGGTCCTGTGATTACATTGTCCATGACCCAGTCACGCTTTATAAAAATCACTAAAGCCATCACTAAAATTGCAGCTGCTGATCGCACAATGGTACCTCTTAATACCTCGAGATGATCAATGAAAGACATCTCGGAACCATCTTTGGGATTTAAACGATCAAATAGTGCCATGGATTATAACAATGAGGCCTAAAGTTAAGGCTTCTAGGGCAAAAATGAGGGGGTTAGAACTAAAAAATAGTACTAGTGAATGGTGAGCTTTACTTTCTCGATTCTAGTGTCACTTACTAGGAGTATTTCGGCATCAAAATGGCTTAAATGGATCACTTCGCGCACTTTAGGAATGGCTTCGTGTTTATGAATGAGGTAGCCACTCAAAGTCTCTGCATTGTCCACTGCAAAGTCGATACCATATTTTTCATATAAATAGTCCAATTCTAGTCTGCCACTAAAAATGTATTCATTTGCAGAAAGCTTCTTTTCTAAAAACTCTTGTTCATCATATTCATCATTGATCTCACCAAAGATTTCTTCCAATACATCTTCCATGGTTACAATCCCTGCCGTTCCACCAAATTCATCTACCACCCATGCAATACTTTTTCTTTTCTTAGAAAACAAATTAATTAAGTCTGCTGCATTCATACTTTCGGTGACCAATAAAATTGGGTGCATAATTGCTTTGATATCTTTTGGCTTTTTAAACAAGTCCAACTGATGGATATAACCTACAATATTGTCGAGCGTATCATTGTAGACAATGAGTTTACTCAGTTTAGTTTCAATGAACAAAGCCTTTACTTCTTCTAATGGCGTTTGAATTTCTACACCCACGATTTCTGTTCTTGGTACTAAACACTTACGCACTTTGATATCAGGTAAGCTCAACGCATTTTCAAATAAGTCTGTGTTTAATTCTTGTTGTTCTTGATGAGCATTGGTTTGTTGTACAAAATGAGCTAAATCTACTTTTGTAAATGCTTCTTTTTTATACACCATTTTCACTTGGAATAAATTACTTAAAACCCATTGTGCTGTATTTACTAAAAGCACAGTGAGTGGCTTAAATAAAATATGGAAAAATTGCGCTAATGGTGCAAAAGTATTGATTAAGGAAGCTGCCCTTGCTTTAAACATAGCTTTTGGCACAAGTTCTCCTATGAATAAAATAACAAAGGTGGACACAATTGTATTGCCTACCAATATTGCACCTTCTCCTAAACCAAATCGACTCCAGATATGGGTATGCAATAGTTCTTCAAACAAAATACCAAACACCACCAACGAAATATTGAGTCCAATTAAACAAGTGCCAATAAATTGTGTTGGGGCTTCAAGAAAGCCTGCAATGATTTTACCCGACCTGCTGCCTTGTTTTTTCTTTAATTCCAAACTAAGGCGATTGGCACTTACAAAGCCAATCTCATAGCCAGAGAAAAAACCAATTAATATTACAGAAGCAACAATAGCAAAAATCATAGTTTGTTTTTAAGTGAAAAATACCTGTTTACCACTCTGGTAATACAGGTTTAGTATCAATGATTCCTTCAATCTGTTCCATGATCTCTGGTGTCAATAAAGTAGCGGTTTCTAATGCAGTTAAATTATCTAATAATTGATTTTTATTGGTCGCGCCTAATATTGCAGTTGAAACATTTGGATTTTTAATACACCATGCAATGCTCAATGATGCAGTACTCACTTTCAAGGCTTTCGCTAAAGCGCCCAATTGTTTTACTTTCGCAATTTTTTCTTGCATGAGCGATCTGTCTCTTAACCATTCAAAACCTTCAATTTGCATTCTTGATCCCTCTGGTATGCCATCGTTGTATTTGCCAGTTAACAATCCAGAAGCCAAAGGACTCCATATGGTGGTGCCCATACCTACATTTTTAAAGATCTCTACAAATTCATTTTCCATTTTATTGCGCTCAAACATATTGTACTGAGGCTGTTCCATAGATGGGCCAATCAACCTGTATTTTTCTGCAACTCTATGTGCTTCCATGATCTCTACGCCACTCCATTCGCTGGTACCCCAATATAAAATTTTTCCTTGTTGAATTAAAGTGTTCATGGTCTGCACCACTTCTTCGATTGGGGTCGTTTTATCTGGACGATGACAAAAGTATAAATCTAAATAATCTGTTTGCAGTCTTTGTAATGCCTCGTGACATGCTTCAGTTAAATGCTTTCTACTTAACCCTGTTTGGTTCGGCTTATTGGCTTTTCCTCTCCATCCAAAATATGCTTTGGAAGAAAGTACGATAGAAGTTCTATCCCATTTTTTTTGACTTAAAACACGTCCCATCATTTTCTCGCTTTCTCCTGCAGCATAGACTTCTGCGTTGTCAAAAAAGTTCACACCAGCATCGTACGCAATGCCCATTAATTCATCCGCTACACGGTCATCTATTTGCTTATGAAATGTCACCCAGCTTCCGAAACTTAATGTGCTTAATTGGAGCCCTGTTTTGCCCATTTTTCTATATTCCATCTGCTTTATTTTAAGGATTTAAGCTACTGCTATCTTGAATAATGGCATAGCTATTTGCTTGTGGTTTAAAGATACGAATGTCTGTCAAATTTTGATTGGCTTCAAGGCCCTTTCCATAAATTTTTGCCAATGGACTGTGTTGTTTCACGATCACATCCTGCTCTGTATAAAATTTACCTGTGTTTTGATCCCAATACATTTCCTTACACCATAAGGTATCACCAAGGGTGTTGAAAATGACAATGTCTTCTCTTAAGTATACAATATTTTCTGTCTCTTTATACTTTGCATATTTAGCAGACAACTGACTCTCTATTTGATTACTATCCTTGTAAAAGTCTACATGGATGGATTGAGGAAACTCAATCATTTTGCTACTATCTTCTAAATAACGATTCATCAATGGTGCAGATAATTTTGCACCTAATTTACCGTCATTGCTTACATAAATAGCGACATCTTTTCCAACATCTATTCCGCTAATCCTTGCACCTAATGCTTTTACAGCATCTACATCATTCTCACATGCAGCCATAAAAAAGCAGCTACTCAAACAAGCAACTGCTATTTTAAATATTTTATGATGGGTTGAATTAATCATATTTGCGTTTATTGAACCAAACGTCGCTTAAACTATATCCCACTGTAAACTGAACAAAATTTTCTTTGAAATTTGATGCGGCTCCACTTCTTCGTCCTACTTGTAATGCTAGATTCAGTAAGGTGAATTGATAGTCGTAAGAACGATACTTTCTGATAGGTAAGCCTAAACCCATTGTTAACCCGTTCACTTGTAATCCACTGTTATTGATGTTGATATAATCATTCCCACTGAATAAGCCAAATCGATAAGTGACAGTGGACCAATAACTTTCAAAAGCAAATGGATTAGGAGAAAACTGTACTCCAGCACGAAACATCCTTGCATTGCGAACTTGATCTGCTTTACCATAAAATCGATACCCATCTTTCCAATTCGACTGATTCATTTCAACGCCAATCACCCATTGATCATAGCTGCCTCTTACTGTGGTGATTTTTTTATGTAAAGCGATACCTGCTGTAATGTTACTTGGTAGTTCTACAACACCTCTCACATTTTTTTGAAATAGTGCAGTGTCAACAGGGGTTTCTTGTGAAGCTGTAAATGTACCAATTGATCTTAAAGAATCTTGTTTGCCCTTTAATCTTTGATCAAGTGTATAGGTTGCGCCGTAGCTCAATGTATATTCTGTTTTGTCTTTTGTAACAGAGTTGGATGAACTTGATAAGGGAACTTCTCCTTGAAGACCGAGGTTTAAAAACACGCCACCAAAACTTGTATTGGTACTAGAGAGCGATTGATAAAAATAAGTTGAATCATTATCGAATAAGACAGCTTTCACTACATCTATTTTTTTTCTGCCTAAATTATAACCCGTGTTCATACCTATACTTAAATATTTCCAACTTTTACCTACTCCAAGAAAGACTTGGTTGATGCCACCTTCTCCTTTGTAGTTCGTGTAGATGGAATCGTCAATTTTAGTGTCATATTTTATATCATTCACTGAATAATTTATTTGTGTCAGGGGTCTCAATCCAAATGCAAATCCAATTTTTTTTGCTTTACTAATTGGTACACCAATTACGATATAGTTTGGCACCAAGTAGGTTGATTTTTCTTTTCCTGCAGGGGTTGTTCTTTTGAGTATGTTATTGGTTAAGTTCATACCAATATCAAATGTGGTCATATAAATCCCTCCATAAGAGGCGGGGTTGTTAAAGTTAATGCTTTGTCCAAAAGTCCCATACATATTGGGCGTGAATGCGGCGGTTAATCCACCCATAGCTTGGTTCGCAGCATTTTGACTCTGGTAAATTTCATTACCAACGCCAAATCTTGAAAACGGGGAATTGATCTGAGCCTTTAATGGGGCAATAAAACAGAAAAGTCCTATGAATGGGGTTAACCTAAGTATTTTTTTCACTAATCGCATATAATCCTTTGTATATTAAATTTGGGTCGGCAAATATCCTTCTTTTTAAGTGAGGTACAAAATAACTAAGGTCTCCACCGGTTAATAGGGCGTTAAATTTGCTGTATTTGGCCTCATATGCATCAATTATACCATTAATTTCGGCAGACATCCCTAAAACGACTCCAGAAAGAAGGTTGTTTTTGGTATCATATCCTACCAAACCAAAGCTTGGGGCCGGTTCTATTAATGGCAAAAGTGCTGTTAAATCATTCATGGACTTAAATCGCATTTGCATCCCTGGAGAGATGCTGCCTCCCAAAAACTGCCCTCTATTATTGACAAAATTATAGGTGATACAGGTGCCAAGGCATATGACTAAACTATGTTCTGCCGGGTATAAGTCCACAGCTGCTGCAACTAGTCCTAAACGATCTGCCCCAATCGTTTCTGGTTTGCCTACAGGTGTTGTGAAATTTAATTTGGTTTGTGGCCCCAATAAATGGAAAGGACCGTAATTGGTCAATAAGCTTTCAATTGCTTTATCGTGATGAATTACGGAGGAAAGCAATGTTTTGCTTGGCTTATGTTGGTCTAGTAATTTTTGCACAGAAGCTAGCGTATCATTTTCTAGCAGCTCCAATTTTTCCAATTGGTTGCCTTTAAAAATTGCCGCCTTTAATCGGGTGTTGCCAAAATCGAAACAGATTGTTGTAGACATAATGATTTTCGTAGTTCAAAATTAATTCCTTTCAAGCAAACTTTATGTAAAACAATAGGCAAGTTGCAAAAGATTTCGGTTATTTGAAGAACAATTAAGCTAATATGAAGGTTGCGGGGTTTACAATTATAAAAAATGCAGTGGTGAATGACTTTCCGATCTTGGAAGCTATTCGTTCTATTTTACCTGTGGTGGATGAGATGATTGTTTTAATTGGGGATTCCACAGATGAGACCATCGCATTAATCGAATCCATCGGAGATCCAAAAATTAAAATCCATCATTCTGTTTGGAATAAAGCCTTAAGAAAAGGTGGCGTGGTTTTGGCGGATGAAACCAATAAAGCATTTCAATTAATTGACGCTAGTTTTGATTGGGCATTCTACATTCAAGGAGACGAAGTGGTGCATGAAAAATACCATCCAGCCATTCGTGCTGCTTGTGAAAAATACAAAAACGATTTACCAGTTCAAGGATTGTTATTTAAGTACAAACATTTTTATGGCACTTATGATTATGTAGGTGATAGTAGAAAATGGTATGCGCATGAAATAAGGATCATTAGAAATAATAAAGCCATTAGTGCTTACAGAGATGCGCAAGGTTTTAGGATTGGTAAACAAAAATTACCAGTCGCTGCGATTGATGCAAGTATTTATCATTATGGATGGGTGAAAAGCCCAGAACAAATGCGCAAAAAACAAAAAGAGAGTGCTGCTTTTTGGAATGACGATGCACAAATGGAAAAAATAAAAGCGAGTCCAGATTTTCATGATTTTTCTGAATTTGATTCCTTAGAACGCTTCACAGGAACACATCCCAATGTCATGTTAGATAGGATTCAACAAAAAAATTGGGTCATTGATTTAGATGTCTCAAAAAAGAAACTTTCTTTCAAGAAATTTGTTTTGTATTATTTTGAAAAATGGACAGGCATTCGACCATTTGACTTTAGAAATTATAAAATTATTCGTTCTTAGATGTTTGCTATAACAGATATCACAAAAGGTGTTGCTGAAGGCAATTATTTATTGTTGGCAAAAGCCATTTCACAAATTGAAAATAAAGTGGAAGGGGCAGATGCATTTTTGGCTCAACTAGCGCCTAAAAAAATTCCAATTATTGGTATCACAGGGCCTCCAGGGGCAGGCAAAAGCACCTTGATTGCAGGACTTGTGGGCGAGTGGATTGCAGCAGGAAAAAAAGTAGCAGTTCTTTCGGTCGATCCATCTTCGCCTTTTCACAAAGGAGCTATTTTAGGTGATCGTATTCGCATGAAGGATTGGTATTTGCATCCTCAAGTATTTATTCGTTCTTTAGCTTCTAGAGGGCATTTAGGTGGCTTAAATAGTTCCATGATAGAACTAACGACTTTACTACAATCAGTAGGATTTGATCAAATTATAGTGGAGACTGTCGGCGTGGGACAATCCGAAGTAGAAGTTGCTTCTTTGGCTGATACTACAGTCGTGGTGCTAGTACCAGAAGCAGGGGATGAAGTGCAGATGATGAAATCGGGCTTAATGGAAGTAGCTGATATTTTTGTAGTCAATAAGAGCGATAGACCAGATGCACAAACTTTCATCAACCATATTCGACAAATGATGATGGAAAACGGCGTGTCAGAAGACCTTGTAAAAGTAGTTGCTACTGTTGCTTCACAGGGACTTGGGATCAATGACTTGATTCACGCAATTGATGCCCATCAAATTTCTAACAGTGTTTTAGGCAACTACAAAAAAATAATTTTAACAAAAGCAATTCAGTTAATTGTCGCTCATAAAATGCGTCAGGTGGATCTTAAAAAATTAGAGCAGGATTTAGAAGGGGCAATCACAAAAGAATCGTTCAATATTTTTAATTTTATACAAAATTATTTTTAATGAAGTCCTCAATATCTGTAGCCTTAATAATTTCAACCTATAATTGGCCTCAAGCATTAAAACAAACATTAAATTCTGTAGTGCATCAAACAATACAGCCTAATGAGATCCTCATTGCAGATGATGGTTCTGATGAAAGGACTGCTAATTTGATTCAACAGTTTAAAACAAATCATCCCAAGCTCAATATCAAACATGTTTGGCACGAAGACAATGGCTTTAGATTAGCTGCTATAAGGAATAAGGCCATATCCATGGCGCAGTCAGATTATATCATTCAAATAGATGGAGACATTATTTTAGATCAATATTTTATTGCAGATCATTTAAGTATTAAAGCAGTAGGTTATTTTGTAACTGGAAGTAGGTTGCTTTTAGGTAAAAAAATTACAGCAGTTTTATTAGCATCCGAAAAAGTTAATTTTGCAGCACTTAGGTGGCAGGGTAAAAACTTTTTCAATACGCTTAGAATACCCTTTTTCATGCGCTTATTACAAAACCACTATAAAACCAAAGGGAAGCATTTGGATTATGTCAAGGGTTGCAATATGGCATTTTGGAAATCAGATTTATATCTAGTAAATGGATATGATGAATCATTTATTGGATGGGGTAGAGAGGATTCAGATATTTGTATTCGTTTAATTCATGCAGGCGTGCAGAAAAAATTTATCAAATTTTGCGCAGTGCAATACCATTTACATCACCCGCTTGCATCTAGAGATCAAATTGAAGCCAATGATGTTTTGATTGAGCAAAATAAATTACAACGAATAAGTTTTTGTAAAGATGGACTGATCAAGTCTGAGCAATAAAGGACCTAACTGGCTTTTTCATTTTTCCACCACCTGTATGCCACATACCCCATGATGCCAAATGGCATCGCAGCTAGGTATAGAATACCAACATTAAAACCTTTCCCAGCTTCTTCTCCAATTTGCGCAGCTGTTTTAGTACAGATAGCGCATTGAGCAGTTCCAGCTAAGACGATCAATTGAAATACAAATAATAAGTAAATGCTTTTCATGATGCAAAAATAGGCATAAAAAACCCCGAATAATCGGGGGAATCTATTTTTAAAAAAAATTAAGCTTTTGCCTTTGGAGCTGCTGCCTTAATATTTCTTGTTTTGTGTGGTCTGCTTTTACCAAAAGAACCTAAAAAGCGTTTTCCTTTTGCTGTTTTTTTATCTCCTCTACCCATGATATTGTAATTTTTTAATTGTGATTGGAGCACAAATATAAAAAAACCCTCTGAATAAATGATTATCCGAGGGTTTTTATTCAAATAAATTTGAAATTACAACTTGCCGCTCAATTCTTTACCAGCCTTGAAACGTGCAACTTTCTTTGCTTTAATCTTAATAGTCTCACCTGTTTGAGGGTTACGACCAGTTCTTGCAGCACGCTTAGATACTGAGAAAGTACCAAAACCAACTAAAGTTACTTTGTCACCTTTTTTCAAAGATTTAGTTACTGCTTCGATAAAAGCGTCTAAAGCTGCATTAGCTTGTGTTTTTGGACAATCAACTGCGTCAGCGATGTGTGCGATCAATTCTGCTTTGTTCATAGATGTGTTTTTTATAGTTTTAAACGATAGAACAAATTTATTGGGTTTGATGAAACAAAAAAATATTTT
>CAMCQV010000035.1 GCA_945877085.1 Chitinophaga pinensis | reverse complement strand
TAACCACATTGACTTGCTGTGTTGACCACCATAATTTTTTTGCCTTTGTATTTTGACAAATCAATCTGACCGCCGTCGATGCTTTTAACTTTAAAGCTATGTATACTTTGTGCATTTGTGAATAAGCTGCAAGCAATAAATAAGAAACTAAGTATCGTTTTCATAATAGATAATTGAATGTTTGAAGTATTAAATATAACAAGAAATTGACCAAAAGGTTGACTGAATTTTAGACTAAATAGACAACGATCGTATTGAATCAACAACTCATTTGAGCGTATAAGCTGCCACTGCAATCGAAACGGATGCAGGTGACCCAGTCATCAAGCTTGTGATGGCTGCTTCTAAAGTGGCTCCGGTCGTTAAAACATCGTCCACTAATAAAATATGTTTCCCTTCTATACTAGTTGGTTTTTGTAAATAAAAAAGGTCGGGCAATTGCTGAAGCCTTGCTTTTCTATTTTTCTTTGTTTGTGAATTGGACCAGCTTTTTTTGATTAAAACATCGTTGAGCATTGGCCTATGCCAAACTTGTTGCATCCCAATTGCAATCACTTCGCTCTGATTAAAGCCCCTACTATTGATTTTGGAAGCGCTAATTGGAACAGGAATGATTAAATCAATCTGTTTGAATTTTTCTTCTACGGCAATCGCTTCGCCCATTAATTTCCCAAATAAAATACCCACTTTTTTATTGTGATGGTATTTTAATTCCGTGATCAATGTTTGCACTAAACTGTCTTTTGTAAAAAATAATAATGCGCCAGCATTTTGAATAGCCGCCCTGCCCCAAAATATTTTTTCGATAGGATTTTCGGTGATACTAAAAAAATCAGTGAAAGGTAAATCTTGAATGCATTGTTGACACAAAGGCATTGCATTATCAATTTGATCTGTGCCGCATCCAAAACAAATTTGTGGATACAATAAATGCAGAAAAGCATTTAGATAATGTCGTATGCCATCAAAAATTTTCAAGATTAGAAAAATAATCGATAGGCTTCGTCGACTCTTTCTACAGGAATAATTTCGATGCTATGTTTTTTTGTATCAATCCCTTTGGTGTTGAATCCAGAAATAATTATTTTTTCAAATCCTAATTTTTCTGCTTCGGCAATGCGTTGTTGAATTCTATTCACCGCACGAATTTCTCCATTCAATCCGACTTCTCCAGCAAAGCAAATGCCTTGTGGCAATGGGATATCTTCGTAAGAAGATAGTAGTGAAAGTATCACAGCAAGGTCCAATGAAGGGTCTTCTATTTTAAGTCCACCTGCAATATTGACAAAAACATCTTTCATGCCAAACGCAAACCCGCCGCGCTTTTCCAACACCGCTAATAATAATTGTAATCTTCTTAAATCAAATCCAGTGACTGTTCTTTGTGGTGTGCCATACACACTTTGAGTTACCAAAGCTTGTACTTCGATCAACAATGGACGCATCCCTTCCATCGCTGCTGCAATCGTACTACCACTTAATGAATCGTTTCTTTGTGCGATTAAAAATGCAGAAGGATTGGTTACTACTTTCATACCCGTTCCTGTCATTTCATAAATACCTAATTCGCTCGTGCTACCAAATCTATTTTTTAATGTACGCAACATTCTATAAGCATAATGACGATCACCTTCAAATTGCAAAACAGTATCCACCATATGTTCTAAAATTTTTGGTCCAGCAATAGAACCTTCTTTAGTTATATGGCCGATTAAAAAAACAGGCGTGCCCGTTTCTTTTGCAAATCTTTGAAATTCTGCAGCAGTTTGTTTGATTTGTGAAATACTTCCAGCAGCGGCATCAATTAAATTGGATTCAAGTGTTTGAATTGAATCAACAATCACCACAGTTGGCTTTAATTTTTTTATTGCTTTAAAAATCGCTTGCGTATGCGTCTCGGTCAATAAATAAAAATGATCGTTCTCCAAACTTAATCGGTCGGCACGCATTTTAATTTGCTGAATACTTTCCTCGCCACTGATATATAAAACTGTTTGATCCTTCATCATTAAACCTTGTTGTAAAAACAAAGTACTTTTTCCAATACCAGGTTCTCCTGCAACAAGTACGATAGAACCTAGCACAATGCCGCCTCCTAAAACGCGGTTCAATTCTGGATCTGAGCTGTCTATTCTTTTTTCTGATTGACTTTGTACTTCATTAATGGCAATGACTTCGGACCCTTTTTGCGTTGAGGCATAATCCTCCCAAGTTTGGGTGTTCCCTTTTCCTTTGTCAATCACTTCCTCTGTAAAAGTGTTCCATTCGTTACAGGCTGGGCACTTGCCAACCCATTTTGCGGACTCATAACCGCAACTCGTACAAAAAAAAGCAGATTTTGACTTACTCATGCTGTAAAGATACCTGGATTATCATTTTTTTATCAAGTAATTGCCGAAAAACGAGGATTTTCTTGTCAAAAAATGAAATACATAGAAATCAAAATCATAAATTAATATTATAATAAACTTAAATATTATTAATAAATTTAAAGAATTTTGTATAAAAGCTTATTAAGTATTAAATTTTTGTTAAATTGCCCTTCAATCCAATATGGTTTTTTCAAAAAAATAAATTCTATGATGAAAAAATTTTTTCTATTGAGTTTTCTTGCGTCCTTTCTTATGATTGGAGTAGCAATAGCTCAAAACACAACAGTCAATGGTAAGGTTACCGACGAAGCAGGTGCTCCAATTGCAGGTGCAAGTGTACTTGTAAAAGGCACTAAAACAGGGGTTAACTCTGATGCGCAAGGTAATTTCACTATTGCAGTTCAAGCAAACAAAGTATTAGAAGTAGTAGCAGTTGGTTATGAAAGCCGTCAGGTTTCTACCAATGCGAAGTCTTTTTTAATTGTACTGAAACAGGACGTAAAATCACTTTCTGAAGTGGTTGTAACTGGTTTTGGTGGATCATTAATTAAAAAGGAATTAACAGGTAATATTGCCCGTGTTAAAGGAAAAGATATCGAGTATATGCCAACACCAAGTGTGGATGCGGCATTACAAGGTAAAGCTGCGGGTGTATTCGTAAATAGCCAATCTGGTAAATTAGGTCAAGCAGTAACAGTGCGTGTAAGAGGTAACTCTTCTATCTCTGCATCTAGCCAACCTTTATATGTATTAGATGGAGTTCCAGTAACTGCAAATGATAACAGTTCTTATGGTGGTGACATGAACCCTTTGACAGATATCAACCCAAATGATATCGAATCAATTGAAGTTTTAAAAGATGCCTCTGCAGGTGCGATCTACGGATCTCGTGCTGCGAATGGTGTAGTTTTAATTACAACAAAAAGAGGTAAATCTGGAAAAGCGCAAATTACTTTCAACTTACAAACAGGTTATTCTGAAGCAACTAAGCGTTTACCAATGTTGAATTCAACACAATATGCTGAATTGATTTTAGAAGGTGCTAAATACAATGACGATGCTGATGGAACACCATATGATGATCCATATAGTTGGACTTCTTATGTTAAAAATGATGTAATGGATTACTATAGTTACGGAGAATGGTCTAAAGATCCTTCTAAAACTTATGATTGGCAAGATCGTGTATTCCAAAAAGGACATTACCGTCAAGCTGATTTACAATTACGAGGTGGTAACGATAAAACAAAGTTCTTTAGCTCAATGCAGCATTTAGAGCAAGGTGGAACAATCATTGGAAACGAATTAACCAGAACTACTGGTCGTTTAAACGTTGATCAACAAGCTAACAACTGGTTAGACGTTGGAATTTCTTTAAGCTTATCAAGAACTTATAATAAACGTTTACCTGATGATAATGCGTTTTCAAATCCATTACAAGCGGTGGCTTTGATGCCAATGACACCATTCATTGATCCAACAACAGGTTTAGATGCAGGTACACCTCCAGGCGATTTAAATATTCCTTTGTACTACAATCCAGTATTGTCTATCAAGTATGGTTCTTTTGCTCAGGAGGTTTTCAGAACATTTGGTAATACTTATTTAAAAGCTAAATTATTACCTGGTTTGACATTCCAATCAGAATTTGGTTTGGATTATTTAAGCCAAAATGAAGAAAGTTATTTTAGATCAGAAACAATCAAAAACCAAACTAGAGCAACAAATGGTCTAGGTACAAATACAGGTGCATTTATTACAAATTATAATACTAATAGTTATTTCAACTACACTAAAGTAGCTGGTGTTCATAATTTCAATGCAACATTTGGTATGCAATACCAACAATCTCAGTCTCGATTTAACTTTACAGAAGGTACAGATTTCCCTTCTAACTCTTACCAGAAGATTGCAAGTGCTGCCAACAAAACTGGTGGTAGTTCATCTCAGTCTGATTTTAGATTCTTGTCTTATTTCTTAAGATCAAATTATATATTTAACGAGAAGTATATCGTTTCTGCAAGTGGTCGTATAGATCAATCTTCAAGATTCGGTAAAGATTCAAGATCTGGTTTCTTTCCAGCGGTTTCAGCAGGTTGGATCATGTCTAACGAGTCTTTCTTAAAAAACTTCGAAGCTTTAAGTTTCTTAAAGGCGAGAGCCTCTTATGGTATTGTGGGTAATGCAGAAATTGGCAACTTCCCTCAATTGGGCTTATTCACTGGTGGTGCTGGTTATACTGGTACTGGTGGTCAGCGTCCAACTCAATTAGCAAATAGCCAACTTCAATGGGAAACCACTGCTCAATTTGATGCAGGTTTTGATTTCGGATTTTTTAATAATAGAATTACGGGTGAAGTTGATTACTATGTAAAAAATACTACAGATTTGTTATTGAATGTAAACATTCCTGCAACTACAGGATTTGGTTCTGTGGTGAAAAACCTAGGAGCATTGGAAAATAAAGGTTTTGAATTTGTATTGAATACTCAAAACACAGTAGGTGCATTCAAATGGAATACAAGCTTTAACGTAGCTTTGAATCAAGGAAAAGTAACTGATATTCAAGGTCAAGTAATTGAAGGTGGAGTTAGTAGTATGAATAGAGTTGTAGAAGGCTACCCAATTGGGGTATTCTTTACGCCAGAATTTGCTGGTGTTGATCCTGCAAATGGGGACGCATTGTTCTTTAAGAATACAAAAAATGCAGACGGAAGCTTAGATAGAACAACTACTAACGACTACAACGAAGCACAAAGAATTGTTGCTGGTGATCCAAATCCAGATGTGATTTTTGGTTTAACTAATAATTTCTCATTTAAAGGCTTTGATGCCACTATCTTCTTTAATGGTGTTGCTGGAAATCAAAATAATATCTACGGTATGGGACGTTACTCTTCTGCAAGTATGTTGTACGAAGATAATAACACAGCGGACCAATTAGGTCGTTGGCAGAAGCCAGGTGATATCACCAATATCCCACAAGTAAGATTATATACTGTAAACGGTTCTCAAGCGAGTAGCAGGTATATTGTGGACGGTTCTTATATACGTTTAAGAACAGCATCACTTGGATACACATTTAATTCAAAGCAGTTGTCTAAATACAAAATTGATAAATTAAGAATCTATGTTTCTGGACAAAACTTGTTAACGATTACTAAGTATCCTTATTGGGATCCTGAGGTAAATGCGGATTCATTTGATTCTAATATTGCAAAAGGCAATGATTTTTATACACCGCCTCAACCAAGAACTTTCTTAGTTGGTGTAAACATTAGTTTCTAAACTTAATAACAATCAATTTTATGAAAATATTTAATTTAAATATCAAGAACTCAATTTTCGCTTGTATTGCTGTTGGTATGATTGCAATAGGATGTGAAAAAAAGCTTGATGTACAACCTTACCAAACTTTATCAGAAGATAAAGCTTTATTAACCGAGAGTGATGTGTCAGGTACTCTAGTAGGTGCTTATGATGCTGTTTCTAGTGCTGCTGCTTATGGTGGTGACATGATGATTTTGAATGACCTAATTGGCAATAAAACAAATATTGCTTTTAGAGGTACATTTGCAGCCTTGAATGATGCATACAACACCATTATGACTGCAAATAATTCATTTGCAGCTGCAACATGGAGTTCTGCCTATAATACGATCAACGTAGCTAATAATGTTTTAGAGAACACCAGTAAAGTAACTTCATCAGCTACAAGAAAAAATTCAGTAGAAGGACAAGCCTTATTTTTAAGGGCATCTATGTATTTTGAATTGTTGAAATTGTATGCAAAGCCTTTTAACGATGGCAATCCTGCAACTAATTTAGGCGTGCCATTGGTATTAACTGCCACAAAAGCACCAATCAAAGAATCAGATTATGTTGCAAGGGCTACTGTAAAAGCAGTGTATGATCAAGTTGTTGCTGACTTAATCAAGGCAGAATCATTGATGCCTTCTACAAATACTAAATTTGCAACTAAGTGGGCTGCTGCTGCTCAGTTATCTCGCGTTTATTTAATGTTAGGTAACTACACAGAAGCTGCTGCTGCTGCAAACAGAGTAATTGCTGGTAGCGGCAAGTCAATGACTCCTGAATTTAAAAACAATTGGTTTACTTATATCAATTTCGGTGGTGTGACTCCAAATGAATATATATTCTATATTAAAGTAACTAACCAAGATGGAGCCAATTCATTCAATACATACTATGGAGCACCATTGGGCGCTTTCCCAGGTTCTGCAGGTCGTCGTGATATGAGAATTCAAAATGCGCATTTGAATATTTATGAAACTGGCGACATAAGAAGAGCTTTCTTTACAGGAACATCAAGTGCTAGTAGATATACATTAAAGCATTTAGACCGTTTTGGTGATGTGCCTGTTATTCGTTTAGCAGAAATGTATTTAACGAGAGCAGAAGCAAATTTCAGAAATAGTACTACAGTTGGTGCAACGCCTCTTGCTGACGTAAACTTGATTAGAAAAAGAGCTGGACTAGCTGACTTAACTTCAGTGACTTTAGATGCTATCTTAAAAGAGAGAGCTTCTGAATTAGCATTCGAAGGAAATAATTTATTTGAATCTCAAAGATTAAAGAAATCAATTGGAACCATAGATTGGAATTCTCCAAAGTTAATCCTACCTATCCCTCAAAGAGAGATGGATGTGAACAAGCAATTGGTTCAAAACGAAGGTTATTAATTCCACTAGGATGACATAAAAAAAGACCCCGAAAATTTGGGGTCTTTTTTTTACAATTTAATTTCTTCCATTTGGTCGTCAAGGAATTTGTATTCCACTAAATGACTTGTATTAGAAGCCTGAGACTGTAATTTCAATTTATACTTCTTTTTCCAGCGCTTAATAATGCTGTTAAAGATCCCCTTAGTCAGATGTGAATGAATAATAGGGTGTACCAAAATCGTCAGTCTATTGTGACCGTGTGTGGCTAAATAAGCTAGTTTCTTCTCCATCTCGTCTTCCAACAATAAAGAAGCCGTGATGGTGCCTGTGCCTGAACAAGCAGGGCAGTCTTCTGAGGTATTGATATTGACTTCGGGTCTGATTCTTTGTCTGGTAGCTTGTAAAAGGCCAAATTTTGAAATAGGAAGGATAGAGTGTCTAGCTCTATCAGTTTTCATGAAACCTTCTAAAGCTTCTTGTACTTTCTTTCTGTGTTCAGGCAGTTTCATGTCAATAAAATCAATGACAATAATCCCACCAATATCTCTCAGTCTTAATTGTCTTGCAATCTCTTCTGCGGCCTCTAAATTTGTTTGTAAGGCATTTTCCTCTTGGTTATTACTAACGCTCTTGAATCCGCTATTTACGTCCACTACATGTAGTGCTTCGGTATGTTCGATGATCAAATAAGCACCACTATTTAAATTAATGGTTTTCCCAAATGAGGATTTGACTTGTTTGGTAATAGCATATTGGTCAAAGATCCCAATGTCACCTGTATGTAAACTAATGATATTTGATTTATGCGGCGCAATTCTTTGCAAGTAGCTTAATGTGATATCATAAATCTTTTTATCATTCACCACAATCTTGTTAAAATCCTCACTTAAAAGATCTCTTAATATACTTGTAGTCTTACTTTCTTCATTCATGATACGCGTAGGAGGTACCGCACCCTTTAAGTTGGACTGGATATTTTTCCAGTTGGCTTCTAATGTGCGTAAATCCTCATGCAATTCTGCGGTGGTTTTACCTTCGGCAGCAGTTCTTACAATAACGCCAAAGTTTTTTGGACGGATGGACTCCATCATTTTCTGAAGACGCTTGCGTTCATCAGAGGAATGAATTTTTTTAGATACAGCAACAATTTCATTGAACGGGGTGAGTACTACAAAACGACCGGCTAGTGAAATTTCACATGTTAAGCGTGGTCCTTTTGCTGCAATAGGTTCTTTTAAAATCTGCACCAAGATATTTGGCTTGCCATTTAAGACTTCGCTAATTTTACCTGTTTTTACAATCTCGGGTGCCGACTCAAACTTAGCAAAATCAAATTGACCATGTTGGTCGTTCATCGCATCATGCGTGAACTTAATAATGGATTTAATATAAGGGCTAAGGTCAGTATAATGCAGAAATGCATCTTTATCAAATCCCACATCAACAAATGCGGCATTCAATCCTGGTATGATTTTTTTCACTTTTCCAAGATATAGATCACCCACAGCAAAGCGGGCATCAATCTTTTCGTTGTGAATTTCTACCAATTTCTTTTCTTCTAAAAGGGCAATTTCAACCCCATCAGGAGAACTATTAATAATTAATTCTTTGTTCACGAATAGCAACTTTTAATAAAACATACAACTCGCCTAATAGCGTTAGAATGCTTTATGTTTTTTGAAGACACGGCCACTTTACAAAGGAAGGTAAAAGGTAAAGTAAAGTTGCTAGGTAGATAAGTGGCGTGCAATGGAAAAGAATACAAGCATTTTTCAATTGGAAAATGCTTGTATTGAATTAGAACTATTTGTTCTTCTTCTTATGACGGTTTTTTCTTAAACGTTTTTTTCTTTTGTGCGTCGCAATTTTATGACGCTTTCTTTTTTTCCCACAAGGCATGTTCGATTCTTTTTCTGTTATAAAATGTTATTTCTTTAATTCTTTTATTCTTTTGGAGATGGCTTCTTTGGCTTCTGGAATATTCACGCTATTGCTAACTTTTGTATACCATTCAATGGCTAAAGCTTTTTGGTCGGTCAACTCGTAACATTCTGCCAAATGAATCATCGCTTCGATATGATTAGGCTGAATTTTGATCACCGTTAAAAAGCGCTCAATTGCTTTATCATATTGTCCTGATTTTTTACCTCCAAGCGCAAGAATAAATTGACCATAAGCATTGGTTGAATCTATGTCCACCACTTCTTTGATCTTTGTAATCCCTTGCATAGGATTGTCAGATAGGTTGCCAAATAAATAACAGGCACCTAAATTAATTTTTGCTGAGTCATTTTTTGGATTGATTACCAATGCTTTCTCTAAAAGAACTTTCGCATTTCCAGCGATCCAAGGTAGGAGTGCTGGGGGTGCATCCGGCGTCAGTAGATTGTCTACCAACAGCTGGGCTGCAAAAGTGAGGCTTTTTTCAGAATTTTCCAACAAAGCAGCACTGTAACTGAAATATAAATAGGGAGCTAGTTTTTGAGCTGAATCTGCCCAGAACTTAGTCAATGCCTTATAAGACTTCAAACTATCTTGGGCATTACTTGCTTTAATCAACTGATTTTCAATGGATAACAACGAAATCTTCTGACTTTCCGAAAGGGCTAATTTAGCCGTACTTAGAATCGATTCGGTTGTAACAACTTGATTTTCAGCTGTTTGACTAGAAGCAGCGGCTTCTTTGGCAGTAAATCTAGGGGTAAAAAAGTAGAGCACACTAAATAGTAGTAGCCCCAACAAGATGAGTATAAGCTGTGGTTTTCTCAATGCAAAAAGATTTTTGCAAAGTTAACTACTTACGTTTGCTTTTCACCTCGTTTACGAATTCTTTTGCTGGTTTAAAAGCAGGAATAAAATGTTCAGGAATTTCCACCGCAATATTCTTTTTGATATTTCTACCAATTTTTGCGGCTCTCTTTTTAGTAATAAAGCTGCCAAAGCCACGAATGTAGATATTCTGGCCATTTGCTAAGCTTTCTTTCACTTCTTTGAACATGGTTTCTAAAGTAACTAAAACGTCAACTTTAGGAATTCCCGTTTTCTCAGAGATTTGATTGATGAGATCAGATTTTCTCATGGAATTTGGTTTTGGGGTTTTTGTACACTAAATATAAGAAATTTTCACTTTTAACAATTATATGTCCGTTTTTTTTATCCATTTATAGACATATTTTTAAGCTCATATATATTATAAAAAAATAAATATAATTAATTAGGGTCATAATACTTGATCATTTTTTGTATAAACAACGGGTGATCTGCCTATTTTTAGGCAATTTTGCGTCTAATGTCTATCTATTTTACCCAAGAGCTGCTTCAATGGAATCAAACAGCGAACCATCGTGTAATGCCATGGAAAGGTGAAACAGATCCTTATAAAATTTGGTTGAGTGAGATCATCTTGCAACAAACAAGGGTGGATCAAGGTAGGGCTTACTACGAAAAGTTCATTATTGCCTATCCAACCATACAAGATCTAGCAAAAGCAAAGGACGAGAAAGTTTTTAAATTATGGGAAGGCTTGGGTTATTATAATAGGTGCAGAAACTTATTGCATACTGCTAGGCATATCACAAATCATTCAAAAGGCATTTTTCCAAACACATATGAGGGGCTTCTAGCATTAAAAGGAATTGGTCCTTATACTGCTGCAGCTATTGCTTCTTTTGCATTCAATTTACCTTATGCAGTAGTGGATGGAAATGTGTTTAGAGTACTTGCAAGATTTCACGGTATCTCAACACCAACGGATACAAAAGAGGGTATTGCAATTTTTAATTCACTTGCAAATCAAAGCCTTGCAAAAAAGCAACCAGGAGTGTACAATCAAGCTATCATGGATTTTGGCGCGACTGTATGTACACCAAGCAACCCAGATTGTGTTGCTTGTAATTTGTCTTCCAAGTGCGTGGCATTCAATGTCAATAAAGTCAATCAATTACCTGTTAAGCTAAAACGCATCACAAAAAAGAAAAGACATTTTTATTTTTTCTGCTTCAATTATAACGGTACTTGGATGTTGCAACAAAGAGGTGATGGGGATGTATGGAATGGGTTGTTTCAGTTTTATGTTTTAGAACAGGATCGTATGCCTGTCTTTTCTGATAGCTATTTAGATACTGTTTTAAAGCATCAATTTGGATTATCCCAAAAACAATGGAAATATATTGGCGCAGGCAAGCATCCTCAATTGTACAAACAAGTTTTAACACATCAAACCATCGAAGCCAGATTTATTTGCATCCAGTTATCTAAAATGCCTAAAATGCTTCAAAATGCTTTGTGGGTAAAGCCTAAGCAATTGTCAAAATATGCATTTCCAAAAATCATTAATGATTTTTTAGTAACTTTCCACCATGGAAGCGCACTCGAGTAAGTTTATATTTTTAGCAGCCACTTATTTTGATGTTTCAAAAATGCAACAAGATGCTGGGTTGCTTTTATTACTTTTTATCTTACTTTTTTTATCTTTTGCCATTGCAGGATCAGAAGTAGCATTTTTTTCTTTGTCATATAAGGACATCCAAGTTTTAAAAACAAAAAATCATAAACCACTCAAAAGAATTGTAGACTTATTGGAAGATCCAAAAAAGTTGTTGACTTCTATGTTGATTGCAAATAGCTTTATTAATATTTGTATCATTCTAGTAGCCAATATTTTGATTGACCATCTTTTTATTTTTGATCAAATACCAATTCCGGGTTTCGAGTTTATCATTAAGGTTTTAGCTGTTACATTAATGCTTTTATTTTTTGGTGAAATCATGCCAAAAGTAATGGCGACTCAAAATAATATTCGATTTGCACAAGACTTTGGTGGTGTTATTCAAGCAGTCTATTTTATTTTTTCGAGAATGAGTGGCATGATGGTGAAGTACACTAATTTGATCGAAAAAAAATTAGCACAAAAAGACACTGGCAATACTTATAGCATGGAGGAATTAGATCATGCTATTGAGCTAACGACTTCTCCTAACCATTTGGACAGCGAAAAGAAAATCTTAAAAGGGATTGTCAAATTTGGTAATATCACAGTTCGTCAAATCATGAAAACCAGGCTAGACGTATATGGCGTAGAAGACAATATTACCTACAATGAATTATTAGAAAGTGTGAAAGAGCATAATTATAGCCGTTTCCCAGTGTATAAGGAAGACCTAGATACGATTGTAGGTATCATACACACTAAGGATCTAATTCCGCATTTGCAAGAAGAAGCTGCTTATGCATGGCAAAAATTAATTCGTCCTGTTTTGTTTGTACATGAACAAAAAATGATCGAAGATTTGTTGAAGGAATTTCAGTCTAAGCGCATTCACTTTGCCATTGTTGTAGATGAATTTGGTGGAACAAGTGGGATCATTACTTTAGAAGATATTTTAGAAGAGATTGTTGGAGACATTAAAGACGAGTTTGATGAAGAGGAGTCGATGATCAAAAAAATTGATGATTTTCATTATATCATTGAAGGTAAAACTGCTATCATTGATTTTTGTAATTTTATAGATATTCCTACTAATTTCTTTGATGCAGTAAAGGGAGAAAGTGATACTGTGGCTGGTTTGATATTAGAACTTGCTGGCGAATTTCCGACAGTACAACAAGTGGTTAAATACAAACAATTCAGTTTTACTGCACTCGATATTCAAAAAAATCGTATCCATAAAATACAATCCATCATTACACCTATCACTTCTATTAGCCAGGAAAATGGATAAATTCTTTTTCATTGTACTTTCATGCATTACACTTGGCTTTACTGCTTGTAATTCAAGATTTTCTCCAAAAGAGAATGGCTACCCAGCCGTATCATTTCCTAAAAAAGCATACCTAGCTGGTGCTGTCACTGGACTACCTTATGCATTTGATATCCCATCTTATGCAGTCGTGGATAAAACGGTGGCTTATATGGGCGTTGATCAGCAAAAAAATGGCTGGATGAACCTACAATTTCCTACCCTGAATGCGACATTATACATTAGTTACAATGCGATTCAAAAAAACCAGTTGGATGTATTGGTGCGTGACGCCTATAATTTTGCCAATAACCATTCCAATAAAGCTAGTTTTATCGAAGACTCAGCATTTGAAAATCCAATAGGCCTTCAAGGTGTATTTTTTCACTTGGGCGGCGATGTAGCAAGTCCTTATCAATTCTTCATCACGGATTCTAGTCGTCATTTTTTAAGAGGGGCCCTTTATTTTGACACCACACCAAATGCAGATTCACTAGCGCCTGTAATTGATTTTTTATACCAGGATTTGAAACAACTTGTGAATACCTTTCATTGGAAATCTTAATCAATTAGTAATACCTTTGTTCTAACCTATTAGTATGATAATAATTGACCAGGTTTTAGTAAGCGACCAAGTAATTGAGGAACAGTTTGTATGTGATTTGACAAAGTGTAAGGGAGGCTGTTGCGAAGATGGAGATGCAGGCGCTCCTTTGGATAATCAAGAAAAAGAATACGTGAAGGAGTTTTATGAAATTGTAAAACCCTATATGACCAAGCAGGGTATCAAAGAAGTTGAAACTGTAGGTCCTTATTTGTATGATAGAGAATTTGGTTGGGTGACACCAACTATCAATGGTGGCATTTGCGCTTATGGTTATAAGGATGAAAAAAATATCATCAAATGTGCTTTCGAACAAGCATACAATGATGGCAAAATTTCTTGGAAAAAGCCAATCAGCTGCCATCTATTCCCAATTAAAATACAACAAAGCAAGTCTGATCCATCGATAGAATACATGAACTATGAACCAAGAGAAGACTTATGCCAAGCGGCTTGTAGCCTTGGGGTTAAATTGAAAGTACCTGCTTATGTATTTTTAAAAGATTCCATCATTAGAAAATACGGTGATGAATTTTATGAAGCATTAGAAGCTTCTGCAAAACATTTAGCGAAAAAATAATTCTATGGAAAGTATTTACTCAGATTCATTTGATCAAAAAAGTAGCGCCAAAGCGCTAGATATGGATCATAGAAAAAAAATCAATTTCAATATTGGTAAATACAATGCGGTTGTGCCTAAGGGTAAATTACAATTTAACGATTTAGAGAAAGTAAGGTCTCAAGCAAAAAATATTAAATGGGAAGCGGTAGAGCACTTGGATTTATATTTAACCCAATTCGAAGAACAGATCACAAAGCGTGGCGCAAAAGTGTTTTGGGCAGAGGATAGTGAACAAGCGCTTGATTTTATAGGTGCTATCTGCAAGAAAAAAGAATGTAAAACCTTGGTGAAAAGCAAGAGCATGGCGACAGAGGAGATTCACTTGAATGCCTACTTAGAATCTATTGGCGTTGAATCTGTAGAGACCGATTTAGGGGAATATATCCAGCAACTTGATGGCGAAGCACCTTATCATATTGTGACGCCTGCAATGCATAAAAGCAAGGAGGATGTGGCTAAATTATTTGCTGAAAAATTGGGTACAGATATCAATATGACCCCAGAGGAAATGACCTTGGTAGCAAGAAGAAATTTGAGAGAAAAATATGTGCAAGCAGAAATTGGGGTCACTGGAGCTAATTTTATATTGCCAGATATTGGCGGCATCGCTTTAACAGAAAACGAAGGTAATGCGAGGTTGTCTGCAGCATTCCCTAAAACACATATTGTCATTGTGGGGATTGAAAAAGTAATTCCTTCTGTGACCGACTTAGGTTTACTTTGGCCTTTATTATCTACTTATGGTACTGGTCAACAAGTGACGGTGTACAATAGCATTATCAGTGGTCCTAAACAATCAGATGAAGCAGATGGTCCTGAGGACATGTATGTGATTTTATTAGACAATGGCAGGACTAATTTATTAGCGAATGCTAAAAGTAGAGAAGCGCTTTATTGTATTCGTTGTGGCGCATGTTTGAATGCTTGCCCAATTTATAAGAATATTGGTGGGCACGCTTATGAAACAACTTATAGTGGTCCAATAGGAAGTGTGATCACACCTCATTTAAGAGGCATGCACGATTATAAGCATTTGAGTTTTGCATCAAGCTTATGCGGTAACTGTACGGCTGTATGTCCTGTTAAAATTAATTTACACGAACTTTTATTAGAAAACAGAAGGGAGTCCGTTGTTGCTGGCGAAAGTAATTTTTCTGAAGAGTTTGCTTGGAAGATCTGGAAACAAGCATCCATGAATCGATT
>CAMCQV010000034.1 GCA_945877085.1 Chitinophaga pinensis | reverse complement strand
GTTGCTTCGCTGGTATATGCTTTTTCGAAGGATATGGCATTGGCAGCAGAAATTGCGAATATAGCCGGCGGATTGGTTTGCGAATTAGTAGGTACAGCGCCAATTGATAAGGCCTTATTGGCAAAAGAAGTAAAAAAATTATTAGTTACATCGCACTCCTAAAATAGATCATGAAAAAAACAGCCATTATCGTAGCTGGGGGAACTGGACAAAGAATGGGGACTGCTTTGCCTAAACAATTTTTAGCCATTGAAGGGAAATCTATTTTATTGCACACCATTGGTCAATTTGTGACTACATTTTCTGATATCAATTTTATCATTGTTTTACCTGCAGACTATATTCAAGAAGGACAAGCTCTTATTAAAGCAAGTGGACTAATTCAATCTTTTCAATTTGTTGCTGGAGGCGATACAAGGTTTCAATCTGTAAAAAATGGATTGGCTCAGGCAGATTCAGATGCTATTGTGTTCGTGCATGATGCAGTACGTTGCTTGTTAACCCCAGATTTGATTCAAAGATGCTATCAACAAGCAATAGAAAAAGGATCTGCCATACCATCAGTATCCTCAACAGATACCATTAGAATTACAGAAGGCACAAAACATCATGTGGTTGATCGAGCAAATGTGATGATGATACAAACGCCGCAAACTTTCAACGCAGCTTTGTTAAAGAAAGCCTTTGAGCAAGCTTATCAGCCGGCATTCACAGACGAAGCCAATGTGCTAGAAGCAAGTGGCAAGGAAGTTTATTTAATAGAAGGGGAGTATGAAAATATCAAAATCACAAGGCCATTGGACTTGGCGATTGCAGAATACATTTTAGCAAAAAGAGGATCGAAGGATTAGTCTGCTGACTGATTGACTAGTGAAGACGATTTGCTTATCTTTTCCAAAATTTGATGTGCTACTTCCATGGCTAAATAGCCGTCAATTTCATTGACAACAGTAGGGCCATCATTTTCAATAGCATCTACAAAACTACTTAGCTCACTTAAAATAGCATTGCCTTCTTCTACCACTGGATTAGATATAGTGATGGTCTTAGTGCCTTGATGTGTTTCGATATCGAATGAAAACGCGTCTGCTTCATCTGGTAATTTTAATTTGATGATCTCTGTATTTTTCTCCAGAAAATCAATTCCGATATAAGCATCCTTTTGGAAGAGTCTTATTTTACGCATTTTTTTCATGCTGATTCTGCTACTAGTTAAATTCGCTACACAACCATTATTGAATTCAATGCGTACGTTTGCTATATCAGGTGTATCTGTTAATACGGCTACACCACTTGCTGATATATTCTTAACATCACTTTTAACAATACTTAGGATGATGTCAATATCATGAATCATTAAATCAAAAATCACACTCACTTCTGTTCCTCTTGGATTGAATTGAGCTAAACGGTGTACTTCAATAAATAATGGATTTAATGTCTCTTTCTTTAATGCGGTAAATGCAGGATTGAATCTTTCAACATGACCTACTTGTAATTTAATATTGGCCTCTTTGACCATGTGCATGATCTTTTTTCCTTCTTCGATGGTATTGGCCATTGGTTTTTCTACAAATACATGCTTGCCCATTTTTATAGCCATCTCGCATACTGGAAAATGTAAATGGGTCGGGGTGACTACATCTATGGCATCCACAGCAGCAATCAATTCTCCTTCGTCCATAAATCTTTTGATACCATAGGTTTTTTCTACTTCGGCCGCTGCTTCATTATTTGGATCAAAAAAGCCAACTAATTCTACCGTTGGAATCTGTTTCCAGTTATTCAAATGAAATTTCCCTAAATGCCCCACACCAAAAACACCTACTTTAAGCATATAAAATAATTATGGAGCAAAGTTAAGTGGATTAGGGGGTATAAATGATTGACTTACAAGAGTGTGAAAAACTTTTGACTAGTTTGAATTAAGCTTTGTCTTTAGTATCTTGAGGAGGATAAAACAATCTATAAAATGCACCAGAATATACAAAATTTAGTGAATGTCTCAGCTAAGCAAGAGCGCATGGTGGTTGGTTTAATGAGTGGCACTTCCATGGATGGCTTAGATATTGCATTGTGTTCAATCAAAGGGTCTGGAAGTGATACTCAATTTGAATTAAAAGCCTTTACAACAGTAGACTATACCAATGACTTTAAAGCAAAAATATTAAGTATTTTTTCAAAAGAAATGGTTGCCTTGGAAACACTTTGTTTACTCAATGCATGGGTTGGCAAACAACATGGCAAGATGGTTTTAGATGCACTGGCTTCATGGCATATTGCACCAAAAACGGTAGACATGATTGCAAGCCATGGACAAACAATCTACCATGCACCAAAATCTTTACATCCTAACTCGGAATATGATCCAGCGACCTTACAAATTGGAGATGGGGATCATATAGCAGTGACAACAGGTATTTTAACGCTGAGTGATTTTAGACAAAAACATGTAGCAGCAGGAGGAGAGGGAGCGCCGCTGGCAGTATATGGTGATTATTTATTATGTAGTCATAAAACCGAAAACAGGTTATTATTAAATATGGGTGGGATAGCCAATTTCACTTATCTATCTGCAGGATGTAGTTTAGACCAAGTATTTTCAACCGATACTGGCACTGGAAATACATTAATGGATGCATACACCAGGGCCCATTATGCACCATTGGCATATGACAAAGACGGTGCAATTGCAGCTGCTGGGAAAATCAATACAGCTTTATTAGCCGATCTTAAAGCGCATTCGTTTTTTATCTTAGACTTACCAAAAACAATTGGCCCTGAATTATTCAACTTAGAATTTTTAGCTAAAGCACAAAAAGCTAGTCATACAGTAGACTTGTCTAAGGAGGATGTGATGGCAACTTTAAATCGCTTTTCTGCAGAAACGATTGCAGATTGCATTCAATCTAGTATTCCTGCTGGGACCAAATTCAATATGTATAGTAGTGGAGGAGGGATGCACAATCCGGTATTGATGGGACATTTAACTAGTTTATTACCGAATGCAACATTATATTCTTCAGATGTGCTTGGTATCAACCCTGATGCAAAGGAAGCCATCTTGTTTGCTTTATTAGCAAATGAAGCAGTTGCAGGAACGCCTTTATTTGCTGGAGGATATGCGACTAAAATACCAATCACCATGGGTAAGATCAGTTTTCCAATCTAATTTTTAACTAGATGAAAATTTTAAACAAATTTGAATTCTAGTAAAACAGAAATGACTCTATATTATATTCTAACTATACTTTCTTGTTATTTTTGAATAAGTCATATTTTAAAAATAAAAAAGCCCTCCCAATTTGGGAAGGCTTTTTGCTTATGGGGGTAAGCAAAATTTATTTTAACTGAAAAGCTTCAATAGATTTTTTTACAGATCCATGTGTGCTTAAAAGTTCAGCTGCTTTTGTTGCATCAATTGAATCTAATTCATCTATGATCATTTTTACACCACGATCAAATAATTTTTGATTCGTTAACTGCATATTGACCATTTTATTTCCTTTGATACGACCAAGTTTTACCATAACAGCAGTTGAAATCATATTGAGTACCATCTTTTGTGCGGTACCGCTTTTCATTCTCGTACTACCGGTAATAAACTCAGGACCCACCACCACTTCAATAGGGAAGTCGGCATGGGCAGACACTGGACTATTCATATTACAGCTAATACTACCTGTTGTAATTTGATATTGTCTACAAGATTGAAGACCACCAATCACATATGGAGTTGTTCCACTTGCAGCAATACCAATTACGACATCTTGATTGCTAATATTAAAATCCAATAAGTCTTTCCAAGCTTGTTCCATATCGTCTTCTGCATTTTCGACAGCCTGAAACATGGCTTGGTGTCCTCCTGCTATGATCCCAATCACTAAATCATTTGGCACCCCAAAAGTGGGAGGGCATTCACTTGCATCTACTAAACCTAGTCTGCCACTAGTTCCTGCCCCGATATAGAATAGGCGTCCCCCGTTCGATAACTTTCCCACTATTGAGTCTACCAAAGTTTGAATTGTTGGAATAACTTGTTCGACCGCATAAGCCACTTTCTTGTCTTCTGCATTGATATTTTGTAAAATCTCAGTGGTACTGAAATTTTCAATATGATCATAGTTAGAATTCGATTCCGTTATACGTATAAATGACTTATCCATTCAATTCTTTTTTAATTAAAAACTAGGGTCGGATGGTGTGTTTGGATTGCCATCTCTTTCTCTAAATGGATATGGGAAAAAGTTCCTCTTTCTTTCAGAAACTGGTCTTCCAAAACGACGCATATCTTCTAGTTTCAAACCTGACATATACAATTCGATACATCTGTTTTTGTATATCTCATCAAGAATTTCAGAAGATGTACTCGCTGTAGAAGCGGTTAATCCAGCACCTACTTTGAATAAATCTGCAGCAGCAGTTTTAGTGATGACTTTATTTAACTCAGCCAATGCACCCGTTAAATTATTTGTTCTTGCCATTGCTTCAGCTTTGATGAGCATGATTTCACCTGGTAAGTAAATAGGGATGGCAGTGGTTGTGCTGTTATAAAATCCGTTGATTCTATATCTTGGAGCAATCGTGGCATTGATAGAAGTATAAAATGCAATACGACCATCAGTTAATGCTGGCGCAAATGTTACAGGTAGACCTAATGTAGAATCCTTCACTTGAAAAACATTGTTTGTTGATGTTGCAGTCGTAAAAATCGGGTTTGTACTAATTGCATCATAGTTGAAAGTAGATTTTTTTGTAAGGTCAACTAAATTGGCTGCTGTTAGTGCGTCTGCATTTTTACCTGTAAACAATAAATACCTTGCTTTAAGTGCATATAAAGTATTCACGAAATCCATACCTGGAGTGGCATCAGATAAATATGCTGCACTTATTGGTGTTGAACTAATGGTACTTAAAGCACTATTGATTGTCGCAATTGCAGCATCAAATCCTTCTGTACGACTTATGAATTTTACATTTGATCCTATGCCATCAGGTACTTGTTCCCACAACATGGAGAGTGTTCCAATCGCCAATGCTTTTAAAATAGAAGCATGAGCAATTAAACCACTTGCATAGCCTTTATCATTTAAATTAGCAGCTGCAGCTAGCACAGTATTCGCATCATAGATCACTTTATTAGAGTTGGTCCATATATTAGCCAGTGCAGTATTGGTATTATCTACGGTATTTCCACCTATGCTTAATTGAAACTCTGCCACATTACCTGCATTCATTAAAATAACTTCATTGGTAGCAAAACCATTTACAGTTATTAGATTATAAACAATACTTGCACGATCTAAAGAATAAACCCTTTGAGCTCCAATATTCACCCCAACTAAACCTCTTGAAGAACTAAAAACCTGATCGGTGGTTGGTGCATTGGGATTTGGGAAATCTTTTTTACAACTGACAAGGGAAAGTATCCCAAGCAGGAAAGCGAATTGATATATATATTGTATCTTTTTCATTTTTCTTGATTTATTGAATTAAAGATTAAAAATCAGCTTTGATACCAAAACTGAAAGTACGAGGAATAGGTGTAGCACCAAAGTCAATACCTCTTAGCAAAGTGCTTTGACCACCAGAATTAACTTCTGGATCGTACCCTTTGTAATTATCCCAAGAAATAAGATTTCTTCCGCTAAAATTAATGCTCAAGTTGTTGATGAATTTCAATTTACCAACATTATAGCTCACAGATAATTCACGTAATTTTACAAAAGATCCATCGTCAATTCTCCACTCTTCAATACCATAGATACCAAGAATATAACCTCTTGGTAAAATGCCTCTGTGCTCTTGTTCAGCCACTTTACCATTACCAACACCTTGTCTAGTTCTGAAATCTGCATTGAATACATCAACGCCTTGAACCGCATCTAATTGTGCGCGGAAATTCCATTTTTTATAACTTACTTCATTCACTAAACTTGCGGTGTAATCTGGGTTAGGGTCACCAATCACTCTTCTTAATACACTACCTGCATTATTTAAGTTTTCGGTAGGATTCAATACACTAGTTTGAGTACCTCTAGCAGTTTGAGGAATATTTGCTGCATTTACAATAAAAGTGCCATCTGCATTTCGAGCAAAATAAGTACCATAGAAAATACCAATAGGTTGACCTTCAACGATACCAATTGGTGTTCCAGAATTGGTAGAGAATAGGGTTAAAGCTTGTCCAATTTTAGTTGCTTTATTTCTATTTCTATTATAGATAGTCGTCATTTCCCATTTCAAATCTTTATTCTGAACTGGAACCAAGCTTAACATAACCTCATAACCTCTGTTTTCTAATGCACCAAAATTATCTAACAAGCTAGCAAATCCATTCGTTGGAGCTAATTGTCTGTTGATTAATAAATCCGTTACTTTTTTATTATAAACGTTTACTGTTAATCCAATTCTATTATTCAACATACCTAAATCAAGACCATATTCAATCTCTGATTGTCTTTCTGGTTTTACATTTTCATTCGCTAAAATACTGCTTGAGTTTAGGGCGCTTCTCCCTAAAAATGTATTTACACCATAAGTGTTAAATCTAGAATAAGCACCAATACCAGTAAGGTTTCCACTTTCACCATAAGCTAATCTAACTTTCACTAAATCAAATGCTTTAGCAATCGCTAATTCATTCCAAAAATCAGTACTAGAAATTATATAACTCGCACTTGCTTTTGAATAAATTTGATTGCGTTGGTTCGCACCAAATACACTAGATGCATCTCTACGAACAGCTCCTGTTAAGAAAAATTGATTCTTTATCTTAAAGTTCTGTTGGATAAATAAACCAGAAATCGAAAGCTCACTTCGGTCATCCACTCCAGGTAATGGAGTGGATGCTCCATTCACCGTTTCAATAAAAGGAGCAAAACCCCTGCCTTGAATTAAAGCGTAGTTATTTTTTTCATATTGTTGAGAAAAACCAACCTGAGTAGTTGAATTAAAGTCTTTAGTGATGTCTACTGTATAATTACCAGTTAAGTCTTGGTTGATTTGGAAGAAATGATTTGATGCAGTGCTTGCGTAACCATTTAAAGTTGGATCAAGGGACACCCCGCCACCAAAAAATGCAGGGTTAACATTATAGGAGTATGGAGGTATATAGGTTGTTCCATTTTGAGCATAGTTATCAATACCCATTGAATAGTCAACTGTTAAACCTTTCACTGGTTTTAATTTCAATCCAAAATTAGCTAAAACCCTGTTTGTAGTTTGTTTTTGCTTAAAATCTTCAATGATAGAAACTGGGTTAGTACGTCCAAAGTTTCCAACAGCTTTAATATTTCCATTGGCGTCTCTTGTCCATATATCATGGAAGTTTCCCAATATTGTAACCGCATTTGTTGGGGAGAAGAAAGACTGACCATCAGGTTTTTCATTTGCACTAGAATTAGTGTAATTCAATCCCATGTTCATGCTTATCCACTTATTTACAACCTGATCTATATTTGATCTAAAACTGAATCTTTGAAAATCAGTATTTTGAATAATTCCTTGGTTATAGAAATAAGACCCACCAAAATAGTATTTTGTTTTATCACTTCCACCACTCACCGAAACAGTATTGTCTGTTCCAGAAGCATTACGAAAAATATAATCCTGGTAGTCTCTACGAGTAACAGTTGTGGTATTCGTTAAAGAAGTATTCAATATATCTTGGGTTTGTGCACCTGGGCCATCTGTTGGTCCACCGAATTTAACAGGAGAATTATTCACATCTAATTTCTTTCTTAGGTTGCTATTCATGTAAGTCGTTGAAAAACTTACTTTAGCAGCACCAGATTTACCTCTTTTAGTGAAAATTTGAATCACACCGGCATTTGCTCTACTACCATAAGTAGCAGCTGCTGCAGCACCATTCAATACCTCGATTCTTTCGATATCGGCAGGGTTGATATCCACCATTCTGTTTTGACCAATGCTTCCAACAAAATTACCACCATCATAGTTGCTCGAAGTATTTGTCACTCTGTTGGTTGCGTTGTTAATGATGACTCCATCAACAATGTACAAAGGCTCGGAAGAAGACAATACTGAACTGATACCTCTTAAACGAACAGACATACCACCTGCAGGATCACCACTATTTTGGATAATTTGCGCACCAGCAGTTTTACCTTGTAAAGCTGCTAATACGTTTCCAGTAGCACCTTTGGTTAATTCATCCGCATTCACACTACTAATATAGCTTCCTAATTGACGCTTAGTCGTTCCTGCAGATGTACCAGTAACCACTACTTCATCTAATTTTGAATATTGTTCTGTTAAAACAATGTTCAATCCAGTAGCCATTTTACTTGGATCTACGTTCAACTCCTGTGTCTTAAATCCAACTCCGCTCGCTACCAATGTAACAGCGTTGTTGTTATTTAATTTGAAAGAGAAGCCGCCAACGTTATCAGAAAATACACCATTGCGTGTCCCTTTGATAACAATTGAAATCCCTTCAATTCCGCTGTTGTCTTTTTGATTCGATACTTTACCGCTAATTATTGTTTGGGCAATTGTGTCGATACAAAAACCAGACAGCAAAACCAAAATCATCATAAGCTTTGCCATATATAGCTTGCTTGTTTTTTTTAGTCTCATAACTGATTTTTTAATATTAATAAATGGTTAATCCCTTGTGTTTAAATGGCAACAGTATTGGATCGTTGGGGTCCAACTCTGTAATTAAAATATCAATCTCGTCGAGGTTGGCTACTTTAATTTTTTGCTGAGAATTTAATTTCTCAGAAATGCCGATGCAAATGGTTTTCTTGGAAGCTTTAATCATTGCCTTTTTAATTTGAACTACTTCCCAGTCATTTTCACTGAGTCCAAATTGTGTGTCTAGAGAATTGATACCAAGGATACATAAATCTGCTTGTACGGATTCGATGGTTTGAACAGCACTAGCACCTGTCGTTAACATAGAGTCTTTAGAAACTTTGTCACCAATCATGACTACTTCGATACTAGGATGGTGTGCAAACTCAATAGCAGCATTTAGGCTACAAGTAAAGAATGTGGCATTTAAATTGGAGTCTAAAGACTTCGCAAATTCTAAAATCGAAGTACCTCCGGAAGTTAAAATATACATCCCGCTTTGAACTAAAGCAGCTGTTTTTTGTGCGATGATGTGTTTGTCTTCTAAATTATACACCATCTTTCTGTCAAAAGCAGTGTGAAAAGATTTGCTAAGTGCTCCGCCATGCACTTTGATCAATTTATCTTCTTGCGCAAGTTCTTGAAGGTCTCTTCTGATGGTATCATCAGACACACCCATTTTATTGCTTAAATCCGCACATAAAATTTTGTTATGTAGGTTCAATTGGTGTAAAATGAATTCTTGACGCTCTTTCTTAAGCATTATGCGGTAATTAGACATTTAAATTAGGCAAAAAACCGCAAATACGAACGAATGTTAACAAAATTGGACTAAATGTGGAATTTTAGGCCTTACTTAAGGTATTTAAAGCATCTACAAAAACATCCAATTCTTTGGTGGTAGTATATAGATTAGGTGTAATCCTACAACCATGCACATTGGCATAATCAATGGCCACAGTAAAAATTTTATGTTCCTTCATTAAGCGTTCAGCTAGTATGGCAGGTTTCATATTTTTGATGCCCACATTGCTGATTGCACATGAGCGATCTGGCGTAGTGGGGGTATTCAATATTATATTGGGGTTGTCCTTTACTTTGCTTGTCCAATACTGTTGCAAGTATCTTAACCTGGCTTCTTTTTTTGCTGGGCCAATCATTTGATAATAAGCAATGGAATCGGGGATGGTTAAATCTGTATGAACAGGATGGGTTCCGGTATGGTTGATGCGTTTAATCTTGTTTGCATCTTTTTCATTATCTCCAAAAAGTGGCCAGATATTTTTGATATTTTCTTTTTTTACAAAAAGGATGCCTGCACCTAATGGCACACTCAACCATTTATGTAAGGAAGCTGCATAATAATCGCAACCTAAATCGGCAATGCTAAATTGGATATGGGCAAAAGCATGTGCGCCATCTACCATCACTTGTACCCCATACTGGTGGGCCATTTCACTGATTTTTTTGATGGGTAATATTTGGCCAGTGATATTTATCATATGACTCACTAATATCACTTTAGTTTTTGGAGTGATGGCGTTTTTATAAAGCGCAACAATTTCTGCATCGTCTTTTGGATGATTGGGAACAGAGATCATTTTATTCACTACACCATGTCTTTCACTTACTAATTTAAACATGTCTAACATGGCACCATAGTCTTGCTCTGCCATGATGGCTTCGTCACCAGCTTGCCAATGAATACCACCAATAATCGTATCTAAGGATTCAGTGGTATTGCGAGTAATTATTAATTCTTCGGGGCTACAACCAGCAATCTCAGATAATGCAATCACTGATTTTTGTTTGTTCTCCCATTGCACAGTGCGCATATAATATGAACCTTGGTAATTGATTTCTTTGATATGCTCGATATACTTATTGAGTATAGGTTGAGGCAAAAAATTATAGTAGCCATTTTCTAAATTAATATAGTCAGGCTTTAAAATGTATTGTTGACGAATCTCCTCCCAAAAACGATTGTCTTCTGCTAACGCTAAAGGTGATTTTTCTGCGTGGCTTGCAAAAGCTTTTGCCATCCCGCCAAGACCCAATGGCATTGCAATACCAGTTAAAACAAGGTCTTTAATGAATTGTCTTTTTTCCATAAGTCATATATTATGGTATTAAATTCCGACAAATTTTGTTGCTTTCAAAATAAAAAATCAAAAGGTGTTTAAAAATTGGATAAAAGGTGCATAATAATGGCCGCTTTTACTTAATTTGACCATTCAAAATCATCAAAAGACCTACTATGAAAAACTTAGTAATCAAAGGGTTCATCCTTGCAGCAATTTTACCAATTTCTGCTATGGCGCAATTAGATCCTGCAACCATTCAGAAAATCAGAACAGAAGGATTGGAAAAATCTCAAGTAATGGACATCGCATTTAACTTAACCGATAAAAGTGGAAGTAGATTGGCTAATTCAGAAGGGTATGCTAGAGCAGCTAATTATGCTAAAGAAGTCTTGACTAAAAATGGTGCATCAAATGCAACCATCGAACCATGGGGTGAATTTGGTAAAGGATGGGATTTAGAGAAGATGTATTTTGCGATGACCGCACCTTATTATAAACCATTATTGGCTTGGCCTAAAACATGGACTGCAGGCACCAATGGATTAAAAAATGCAACCATACTTGTTGTTGATGCAAAAGACTCAATCACATTACAAGCTTACAAGGGACAATTAAAAGGGAAGATCATTATTTTGGATCAAGACAATAAGTATAAGCAAAGTTTTAAAGCAGACGCTGAAAGATATACAGACGAGGCATTGGCTGCGATGGAAGCAGCAGCAGCACCTGCGGTTGCTAGAACTCCGGATACCGCCCAACAAAGACGTATGCGCGAGATGCAAGCACAAAGATCAGGGCCACAAAGAGTCATGAATTTATTAAAAGCTATGGCAATCGAGGAAGGTGCTGTGGCGATGTTAACCACAGCTACTAGAAATCATGATGGTACTATTTTTGCACAAGGAGGAGGTTCTTATAAAGGAACAGATCCAGCAAATTTTTTAGATCTTGCTATTTCTGTAGAAGACTATAATACTTTTTTAAGATTGGCTAAATCTGGTACCACTGTAAAAGCAGACTTAGAAGTAAAAACTAAATTTCATACAAAGGACTTACAAGGATACAATGTACTTGCAGAAATTCCTGGAACAGACCCATTATTGAAAGATGAAGTGGTGATGATTGGTGCGCATTTGGATTCATGGCAATCTGGAACAGGTGCAACAGATAATGCTTCTGGGTCGGCAGTGATGATTGAAGCAATGCGTATTATCAAAGCCGCAGGTATTGATCCTAAAAGAACTATCCGCATTGGATTATGGAGTGCAGAGGAGGAAGGTTTATTGGGCTCAAGAGGTTATGTGAAAAAAACATTCATGGATGCCAATAATCAACCAAATGCAGCGCATGCAAAATTCTCTACTTATTTTAATATCGACAATGGTACTGGGAAAATTCGCGGGATCTATGCACAAGGCAATACTGCAGCAGCAGCTATTTTTAAAAATTGGTTAGCTCCTTTCAATGATTTAGGTGCAAAGACGGTGACCTTAAGCAATACAGGAAGCACAGACCATATTGCATTTGATGGGGTAGGATTACCAGGTTTTCAGTTCATACAAGACCCTATTGAATACAGCACAAGAACGCATCATAGCAATATGGATGTATATGATCATTTAATGCAGGATGACTTAAAACAAATTGCTACAATTGTTGCTACCTTTGCTTTAAATGCAGCACAGCAAACAAGCTTGATGCCAAGGAAATAACATTTTGATTGAATGAGACAGTTTTTTATTTTAATGGTATCCTTTTTTTGGATTGGATCTCTATCGCAGCTTACTGCTCAAAAACTTGAGATTGATCTAAGAACAGATACCAATAATAAAAAGTATGTAGTTGGTCTAGCTGTGAGGAATGATACCTATACAGGGCATGCCTTTGTGATTTTGTATCAACAAGAAAATAAAACTGCCGAGAAACAAGATTTTAAAGTCTACGGTTATTATCCTAAGACAATTGGAACTGTGCCTATCCCAATCGGTGTGGTTAAAAATGATTCTAATTGTTTAAAAAAGATTCCACCCAATGGAGATATGTATTTTATTGTAGATGAAGCAGCTTATAATGATGCAAAAAGGGTGCTGGAAAGATGGACGGCAAATCCACCTGCTTTTACCTTAATCATTAATTGCATTGATATGTTGGATGAAGTTGCGATGGCAATTGGAGTGAATTTACCATCTAGGTATAATACCATTAAATCTTTGGTGCCTGAACATTATATGAAGTATTTGTATAAAAAACTAAGTTCACCAAAAGGGATTGTCTACAATAAAAAGTATCGATTAAAATTATTACCAAGTTTAGATTCACAGCAATTGATTGCAAATAAACCTATAAAAGTCTTGGGTCAGTTCGTTATAGATACCGCAAATCCAAAATGGATTTTGCAGACATTAAAATAATTTATCGAACATGACCTTTCTTTTTGAGCCAGAAAACTTATTGCCATACGACGGCATTGCTATTTACCATGGCGTGGTGTTTAATGAACAGGAAGCAAATGGAATTTGTAAGGATTTATTTGAAACCATCCCTTGGAGGCAAGACGAAGTGTTGATGTTTGGTAAAAAAATCATCACCAAGCGAAAAGTGGCATGGTATGCAGATGCAGGCATCACCTATACCTATGCTGGGGTCAAAAAATCAGGATTGGAGTGGACATCCGCCTTAATTGGAATCAAAAATAAAGTGGAAGCAATGACCGGGGCAAAGTACAATGCATGTTTACTTAATTTATACCATGTAGGAGAAGAGGGGATGGGTTGGCATCAAGACAATGAAAAAGAAATGGTGGCAGGGTCGTCCATCGCTTCTCTGAGTTTTGGTGCTGTTCGCAAATTTGCTTTTAAACATGCCAAAACCAATGAACGTTTAGACATTGAACTTGCTCATGGCTCATTATTAGATATGAAAGGGGAAATCCAAGCACATTGGTACCATTCCTTGCCTACGACAACACGCGTCAAACAAATGCGGATTAATTTAACATTTAGATTAATGCATAGCGATCATAATGTTCCAATAAGATAAAAGGGAACAAATTTGTATTTTAAATATTTGTAGGAATCTATTTTTTTCTTAATTTTTGGTTCAAAATAAACTTAAACAAATGAAAAAAACATTCTTAGTAGCATTGCTTGCTACAACCTTATTTGCATGTTCAACGCCTGCTGAAACGAAAGTGGAAGCTACAACAGGGACTACTTCAGTCACTACAGAAGGACCAGACGTTGAATTAATGAAAAAAGCTGGTGAATCATGGGCTAGTGCTAATTGGGATGCGTATTTGTCTTGTTATGCAGATACCGCTATATCTATCCATAATGCTTGGGCTGTAACAACTGATACAACAGTTGTTAGAAAAGTGTCTTCTTACATAGACATGTTTAAGAAAAGTAGAGAAGGTATGGATGGTAATGTGACTATAAATAATGGCATTTATGAAGTAGTAACGATGGCTGACGGCAGTAAATATGGCCATGCTTGGGTAGACTGTTCTTGGAAAACTAAGAAAGGCGAAACTTGCAAGACAGTAATCTTTAATTCTTATTCTATTAAAGACGGCAAATTGACTACAGAATGGCCGATCTATGATACAAAGGAGTTCGACAAATTATTGAAATAATCATTTATTTTGGAATAATACGAAAGGGGGTAATTCTTTGTAATAACCCCCTTTTTTATGCCCTAAAAATATTTTTTAGTATCAATAAGATACATATATTTATCACATAAATAAATTATATATATGAAAAAAATCCTATTCACAGTAGTCGTTTTATTTGCTATTGTTTCTTTGAATGCCCAACAAAAAAACTTTATTAAATATGAGTTCATGAAAGTACTTCCTGGACAAGATTATGAAAAATTAGAACAGTCTTGGATTAACTATCATAAAGAACTCATTAAAGCAGGTGCGATTAATTTACATAGAGTTTGGAAAGTGTTGCCAGGCAATAATGTTGACTTCGACTATATCGTAACTACAGGCTATAGCAGTTATGCTGATGCACTAGGTATAGGTAAAACTATTTCTACAGATGAATTTAAAGCCAAATACCCAGAAGATTACAAAGTAATGGCAAGTACAACTTTGTCTACTAGAACAATGGTGATGAGTTTAATTCTAGAACTAGATTTAGGAATAAGTGATCCTGCATTAGAAGTTGTTCCAGGGAAAAGTATATTGAATATGATCTTTGTAAAGTCAAAGAATGATAATTATATCGATGCTGAAACTAAATTTAGTAAGAAATGGCATCAGTATATGATTGATAAAAAAGCAAAAGATGCATTTTATTTTTCACATGTAGTAGGCAGTCGTGGGATAGATGTTAATATCTCAAATGTCATTTCGCATGTTCACAAAAACATTGATCAATTTACGACACCTTTCAAAAATGATTTAAAAATGACCACACAGGAGCAAGCTGAATACAATCAGTTACTGACTTACAGGAATTTGACAAAGTCAATGATGTTACTGAATGTAATGAATATCCAAAACTAAAAAAACGTCCTTTATTTTAAATCAAACAATAAAACATGAAAAAAACAATCCTAGTAGCAATGTTTGCTACAACTTTATTTGCTTGTTCTACACCAAATGAAAAAACTGCTACAACTGCAACAGATGCAACCGCATCAAGTTGTGTTAAAGAAGGTCCAGAAGTAGATTTAATGAAAAAAGTAGTTGCTTCATACAGCGCTGGTGACTGGGCTACTATGGCAACTTGCTTTAGCGACACAGCTAAGTCATGGCATAATAATGATACTGTTGCTATGAACATGTCTGACAGAAT
>CAMCQV010000033.1 GCA_945877085.1 Chitinophaga pinensis | reverse complement strand
TTTCAATGTGGCTATTGCACATCGGGACAAATCATGTCTGCAGTGACTTGCGTTAGAGAAGGCAAAGCGACAACCAGGGCAAGTATTCAGGCATATATGGATACCAATATATGCAGATGTGGCGCTTATCAAAATATTGTAGACGCTATTGTAGAAGTAGCAAAATCTGGTGCTAAAATTTAATCCTTTTAATTTTCTTTTATGAATAATACGCATTTATCCAAGAACAATCTTTCTCAAATAAATTTTGCAGACGAAAGAGTAGACGGTGCAGATAAAGTAACTGGGAAAGCAAAATATACTGCAGAATACAATTTACCGAATATGGCTTATGGCGTATTCGTAACCAGTACAATTGCAAAAGGCACTATTAAAAACTTAGATACCTCAAAAGCATTGGTAGCACCTGGCGTACTAGATGTGATATATTATGCGAACTGTCCAACAGTGCCTGGTTATTTAACCAATGCAGCTGAACGTCCTAAAAATGTGTTTGAGTGGCGTGGACATAAAGTATTATATGATAATCAAGTGCGCTTTTTTGGCCAACCTATTGCACTCATTGTAGCGGACAGTCTAGAAAATGCAAATGCCGCGATTCGTTTAGTACGTGCAGAATATGAGTCACAAGCTTTTGAAACCAATTTTGATCTGGTAAGAAAAGACCCAACAAAATTAAAAGGGACAGTGAACTATAAAAGAGGCACAGAAAATGCATTTAAAACAGCACCTGTTTTTGTTGAAGCAGAATACAGGATCCCTGCCGAAGTGCACCTTCCCATGGAAATGCATGCGACGATTGCATTTTGGGAAGGAGAAGATAAGGTTACATTATACGATAAAACACAAGGGCCTAAAAGCACGCAAACAACCATCGCGCGCACTTTCGGTTTACAAGATAAAAACGTAAGGGTGATTGCAGAAAATGTAGGTGGCGGATTTGGTAGTGGTTTAAGAAGTTGGGCCAATGTACCAGCTGCTGTGATTGCTGCTAAAAAATTAAATCGTCCTGTTAAAATTGTACTTACGCGTCCTCAAATGTTTTCTTTAGTGGGCTATCGTCCACAGTCTTGGCAGAAAATTGGGATTGGTGCAGATGCAACAGGTCGTTTTATTGGTATCACACACGAGGCCATTAGTGGCACTTCTCGTTACGAAGATTTTAGAGAAGGGATTGTGAACGTTTCTAAATTTTTATACGCAAGTGATAACGTAGATACAAAATACAGTATGCTACCACTAGATATGAGTACACCTGTTTGGATGCGCGGTCCTGGCGAAGCTACTGGTTCTTATGGTTTAGAGTCTGCTATAGATGAGTTGTCTTATAAATTAAAAATGGATCCAGTTGAATTAAGACTAAAAAACTTTACAACGGTGAATCCTGAAAATAAAATGCCTTTCTCGGATATCAATTTAAAAGATTGTTATGCGTATGGTCAACAAAAAATTGGCTGGAAAAATCGCCCTACCACACCAGGAGCCTTAAATGAAAATGGTTGGTTGATTGGCTATGGCATGGCGAATGGTGTATTTGGCGCGGGTAAAGGCAGTGCGTCTGTTCGTGCTTTATTAAATAAGGATGGCAAATTAACTTTAGAATGTGCTGTGAGTGATATGGGACCAGGCACCACGACTTCAATGACTAAAATTGCTGCATCCGCAATGCAGATGCCCATTGAAAAAATAAAATTTAAATTAGGCGACTCTGATTTACCTCCAGGCCCTTCTCAAGGAGGATCAGGCACAACCTCTACCGTAGGATCTGCGGTGGACTTAGCTTGTAGCACATTAAAACAAAATTTAAAAGACCTTGCAATTAAATCTGTTCCTTCTTTTGCAAACCTTAAGTCGGATGCGCTAGAAGTTAAAAACGAAATGGTGATGGCAATTGCTGATCCAACGATCAAAATTGCGATTATTGATTTATTGCAGTTAAGTCCCGAAAAACAAATTGATTTAACCATTGCATCCACAGGTAAAACTGCAGAGCAATTAAAGTTTACAAGTAATTCTTTCTCTTCTCATTTTGTAAAAGTAGCAGTGAATCCTAAAGACGGCACTTTAAAAATTTTACAAGTAGTCACCACGGGTGATGCTGGTAAAATCATTAGTCCTAAAACCGCAAGAAGCCAAATGATTGGTGGTGTAGTGGGAGGGATTGGCATGGCATTGACTGAGCAATTGGAAATGGACCATGTATCTGGTCAAATTATCAATGCGAGCTTTGGTGCATACCATGTTCCTTTGCATTCTCAAATTCCGCCAACCGATGTATGGTTTGTAGATAAACCAGATGTGAATATGAATTCGATTGGTGCAAAGGGGATAGGTGAGATTGCCTTAATTGGTTTTGCAGCCGCTGTGACCAACGCGGTATTCAATGCCACTGGAAAAAGAGTAAGGGATTTGCCAATTACGCCTGCAAAACTAGGATTTAAGGCAAAAGCGTAGTATCTATTTTTTTGCCGTGAACAAGATGACCCCTTTTTATGCACTTTCTATAAAGAAGAAATCCCCCCAGATTGTCATTTATCACTTTTATTTCTTTTTTTGAACTTTTTACTTGTAAGTTTAATACATGAAATACTTGAAGATATTATATTTACAGGTTTTAATAGGCATTATTTTAGGCATTATTGTAGGCTTATTATTTCCTGGATTTTTTCAAACAGGAAAAATAATTAGTGACGTTTTTATTAGCTTAATAAAAATGGTTATTGCACCGATAATATTCTTCACTGTTGTTTTAGGGATTACTGGAGCTGGCAACATGAAGAAAGTGGGCAGGGTTGGAGGGAAAGGAATTCTTTACTTTGAGATTGTCTCTACAATTGCTTTATTGATTGGATTAGTGGTGGGTACTTTTATTAAGCCTGGGAAGGGCGTTGTGTTAGCGAATACAAATAAAGAAAAGGTTGCTGCCTATGTAGATCAAGGTAAAGAAATGAATTGGGTAGACTTTTTTACACATATCGTTCCTGATAATATTATTGGCGCATTTGCTAAAGGAGATATCATTCAGATTTTATTCTTCAGTATTTTTTTCGCTATTGGCTTAATGATGATTAAGAAAGGTAATGAAGGCATTATCAATACATTTGGTGTCATCAATAAAGCCTTATTCAATATTTTACATATTGTCATGAAACTGAGTCCTATTGGTGCTTTTGGGGGCATGGCCTATACAATGGGTAAATTTGGAATTGGCAGTTTATTGATTTTAGGAAAGTTCATGCTCACATTTTATATCACGGTTTTAATTTTTATTTTTTTAATTCTAAATGGCATCATGCGCTACTATGGGTTTAGTTTAATTAAATTATTAAAATACCTGAAAGAAGAAATATTTATTGTCATAGGTGCAAGTAGTAGTGAAGCTGTATTACCTTCTGTCATGGAAAAACTAGAACAAGCAGGTTGTGAAAAATCTGTTGTTGGATTAATTATCCCGACTGGTTATAGCTTCAACTTAGATGGCACATCCATTTATTTAAGTATGGCAATCATTTTTTTAGCACAGGTATTTGATGTTGAATTTTCTATTTCACAACAATTAACCATTTTTGGTATTTTATTGATTACTAGTAAAGGTGCTGCCGGTGTGACCGGAAGTGGATTTATTGTTTTAGCTTCTACTTTAGCTGCGATTAAAGTCATCCCCCTTGAAGGACTTGCCTTATTGATTGGAGTAGACCGTTTTATGAGTGAAGCAAGGTCTGTCACCAATTTTATTGGCAACGCTGTGGCTACGGTGGTGATTTCCAAACATGAAAAGTCCATTGATATGGAGGTCTTTAAGAAAGTTGTAGGTGTTTAATTTAAATTAATAGCATTTTGAAACTATCCTCACAAGAATTACTCTACCATCAAAGCAAAGTGGCTTATTATAGGGACGAGCAGTCCTATAAGCGCCTATTCCTTTACTTCCATCCAATATTGTACAGATTTTCATTTAATATTCTGCAGGATAGGTCTGTTAGTGAAGAAATAGTTTCGGACATGATGTTGAAAGTTTGGGAGATGGGCAACAAGCTTTCTCAAATTCAACATTTGAAATTATTCCTCATCACTTCGGTTAAAAATGCTTGTTTTACTTATCTGGCTTCTAAAAAACACCAACAATCCCTTAGTGAATCTATTGATAATGATGAAATTAGTACTTGTAGCGGGGATAACCCAGAACAACTTTATATTTTTTCTGAAGTAACCCTGAGGGTGAATAAAGTGATTGGTTCCTTGCCTTTGAAGTGTCAGATGGTCTTTAGGTTAATCAAAGAGGAAGGACTTAGTTATAAAGAGGTTTCAAAAGTTCTAGAAATCTCTCAAAATACCATAGAAACACATATGAGAATTGCCCTTAGGAAAATTAGAATGGACCTTCAGCAATTTTTAAAATAGGCGATTATCATAAATTAATATAAATAAATTGGGTTTGTTTTCACGGCAAGGGTCATTAATTTAGTCTTAGTAGTATATCATAATGAATAAACAAACTGAACAATACTTTTTTGACTTGTTAAGCTTAAAGCTTTCAGGTGATGCCACTGAATCTCAGTTGGCAGAGATCTCTAACATGTTGAAAATCAATCCTTCTTTACAGTTCTTATACGATCAAATGATCGAGCCTATTTATTGTGAGAAGGAAGCTGCCTCTAAAGCAGATCAAGCATATGCCACTCATTATGTTAAGATGCAATTAGCAGGTATGTTTGATTCGGCAAATAATCAAAATCTTGAGCCTGAATTGGAAAAACCGACTGGTTTCTCAAAAAGAAAGCTTGCATTTATTGGTATTGCAGCGGGTATATTCACAATCTTCTTTATCAATTACTCACTTCGCTTGGATAAAAGTGTGACTAAGCAAACGAATAACGCTTTTGTAAATGAAGTAGTGACTAAGCGTGGTTCAAAGTCTTCCATAAAATTGCCAGATGGCACCATCGTTCGTTTGAATACGGATAGTAGACTAACTTATTTAAACTTTACGGCAGGAAAGAATAGAGAAGTAACCCTTATTGGGGAAGCCTATTTTGATGTAGCACATGATAGCTCAAGACCATTTATAATTCACACAGGTAAGATCAATATTAAAGTGCTTGGGACTTCTTTCAATGTCCGAAATTATCCCCAAGACAAAGAGCTAGAGACCTCCTTAATTAAAGGCAAGATAGAAGTGTCCCTAGAGTCAAGACCTGAAGATATTATTACATTGAAACCAACCGAAAAATTAATTATCGCCAAAGAGCAGGATGAATTAGCTTCTGCAACAAAAGTGAAAAGCAGCATTGATAATAAAGTTGTTTTGACTTCAATCACTTATTTGAGACATGATAGTTTAGTTGCAGAAACATCTTGGTTGAATGACAAAATGGTTTTTGTGAATCAGCCACTCGATAAAATTGCGATTGAATTAGAAAGGAAGTATGCAATTACAATCAGTTTCAAAGACGAAAAAGTAAAAAAATTCAGGTATACTGGCGTTTTTGAAAATGTAAGCCTAGAAAAAGTATTTCAATTAATAAAGTATTCTAAAAATATTAACTATAAAATAGATGATAAAAATATTGTAATTGAATAAAAGGTAGTACATCATAGGAATTACTTTTTTGATTACAAAGTTGAGACAAATAAAATATTTTAAACAATGGACCCAATTAGCTTAACAATAACCAATAAAAGAAAAACTATGGAAAAAAAAGAATCTTTTCCAATTACAAAATTTCTTTCCTCTCTAGGTAGAGGGATTAAAATTGGATTTTTATTAATTATCATTTCTATTCAGCTTTCTGCGAAAAACTTTGCACAGCAAAAGATTTCGTTGAATTCAGAAAGATCTGATATACACACTGTTTTTAAAATGATCGAAAAACAGTCATCCTATCGCTTTTTTTATAGTAACGATGTATTGCCTGCAAACAAAGAAGTGACAGCGCAATTCAAAGATGCTTATGTCGAAGTGATTTTGAACAAAATTTTAGATGGTCTCCCAGTTACTTGGAAATTAATTGATGATAAAAATATTGTCATCTCAAATAAAATAACTGATAATTTTTCAGCTACTTCTTATGCCATTGCTGACACTTTAATTACAGGTGTTGTTAGGGCTTCTGAAGATGGTGAGCCACTTAAAGGTGTAAGTGTGACCGTGAAGGGCGGTACGCTTAAAACAATCACAGATGACAATGGTAGATATCAAATCAAATTGGCATCAGTCAACAATACCTTAGTTTTTAGCTATGTTGGTTATTCAAATAAAGAAGTAATTGCAAGCAAGTCTAGTGATTTAAACGTGGCATTAAAATCAAATTTAAAGGCCTTAGATGAAGTGGTCGTGGTTGGTTATGGTAAACAAAAAAGAAAAGAAATTACCGGCGCCATTGCGAGTATCAACGAATCTCAACTTAAAGAGATTGCGGTAAGTAGTTTTGAAAATGCCATTCAAGGTAGAGTAGCTGGTTTAGAAGTTTCTGTTCCATCTGGAGAACCAGGTTCGGCACCAGTCATCAGAATTAGAGGTTCTGCATCTATCTCTGCTGGAAATGATCCTTTATATGTAATTGACGGGTTACCAATTTCAAGCAATTCAGGTTTACAACAAAATATTGGACAAAGAACAGAGGCGTATACGGTTCCAAAAATTAACCCTTTCACAACAATCAATCCTAATGATATACAATCTATCGAAGTATTAAAAGATGCTTCTGCAGCTGGTATCTATGGATCAAGAGGTTCGAATGGTGTAATCATGGTAACGACTAAAAAAGGATTAAAAAATAGAAAACAAGTTTCGTTTAATGCTTATACAGGTGTCAATGAAGCAATGAATTTACCAGATTTAATGAATTCAGAAGAATTAATCCAGTATACCAAAGACGCTAGAAACAACAACTATTTACAAACCAACGATCCTACAAATCCTGCAAGTAAAACATACAATGCGCTTTATAATCCAAATACAAATGCTGGTAGAGGTACACAGGCGAATTTCTTAATCCCAGAAAAATACATCAATTGGGATGGAACGAACACAGATTGGCTTGGACTAGTACTTTCAAGAGGGATGGTTTCTAATTATAATTTATCTGTGAGTGGTGGAAAGGATAATATGACCTATTATACCTCAGCTGGATACTATACAGAAGAGGGTACGATTAAAGGTTCTAAATTTGATCGTTATACATTTAGAGCAAATGTGGTGGATGATATTTCTTCTAAATTGCAAATTGGTTCAAGTGTAAACATTGCTTTTACAGATAACAATCGTTTACCTGCCAACGGTCCTTATTTCGCCTTGCCTCCAGGAATCATTTATGATGCAATGGTGCATTCTCCAGTAGTTAAGCCTTATTTGCCAGATGGAAGTATCAATCAGTCTGATAATCAAAATCAGCTTGGTGCGTATAAGACTACTGCAAATAATCCATTAGCCACAATGGCAGCGATTAAGGAGAATATTCGTAATCTTAGAATTTTTGGTAATAGTTATCTTAAGTACAATATCCTTCCTGATTTATCATTCAAGACCTATATCGGTATAGATCTTGATAATTATCAACAGTCTTATTACAAAGGAGTTACCTTATTGTATAGAGGTGCAACTAAACCTGATCCATTTGCAAAATCTAGTACTTCACAAGGTTTAAATTGGATTTGGGAAAACACTTTAGATTATTCTAAAACATTCAACGACCATGCACTGACCTTACTTGGAGGTTATACTGCACAAAAACAAAACAACGATTTGCAATTTATTCAAGCAAATAGTTTTCCAGATGACCAAGTAAAAACAATTAGTGGTGGTATTGTTACTGGTGGATCTGCTGTAAAAGAACAATGGACTTTAGTTTCTGCTTTAGCAAGAGCGAACTACTCATATAAAGACAAGTATTTATTGTCTGCGTTAATAAGATCAGATAAGTCATCAAGATTTGGTACTGGTAATCAAACTGGGGTATTCCCATCAATTTCTGCTGGTTGGAGAATAGACCAAGAATCATTTATGTCAGATATTGAATCTATCAATGAATTAAAATTGAGAGCAAGTTATGGGTTCACTGGTAATTTCCAGATTCCAAACTATGGTTCTATTGGTTTATTAAACAATGCGAATTATGTATTTGGCAATGCGTTGGTAAACGGTATCGGTAGATCTACTTTAAATAACGATCAATTAAGCTGGGAGTCTAAAAAGCAATTAGATATTGGTTTGGACTTTGGTTTATTCAATGATCGTATCTATGGAGGGTTTGATTACTATAATAGTGTTACTTCAGATTTATTATTGAATGTAAATATTGCTTCCTCTGCTGGTTTTACAACTGCATTAACGAACGTTGGTGAAGTTGAAAACAAAGGGGTTGAGTTTACATTGAATACAAGAAATACAGTAGGTAAGTTTCAATGGTCAACAGATTTTAATATCAGTGCGAACAGAAACAAAGTATTAAAACTTGGACCAACTGGTGATCCTATTTTGAGCGTAGGTAGCGCTGGTGATATCAGACATATCACTAGAATTGGAGATCCAGTAGGAAGTTATTATGGTTATCAAGTAGTTGGAGTTTATCAAACAATGGAACAAATTGCAGCTGCACCTAAGGATTTATTAGTTGGTAAAGGTGGCGCAAGACCTGGAGACTTACAATTCAAAGATGTGAATGGAGATGGTCAAATCACACCATTGGATAGAACAGTATTAGGTAACTATATGCCAGATTTCACTTATGGTATCACAAATAAATTTAGATATGCCAATTTTGATTTAAGCATCTTCGTTCAAGGAGTAGAGGGTAGAGAAATTTTGAATTTGACCCAAAGACACCTTTTCAATGGTGAAGCCAATTTTAACTCATATGCTGCATACAAAGACAGATGGGTATCTCCTGAACAACCAGGTAATGGTAAAATTCCAAGAGGAGATAGTAACTCTGGATTGCACGGATTTAATATGAGACCATCTTCTTTCCAGGTTGAAGACGGATCTTATGTTAGATTAAGAAATGTAACGCTAGGCTATGAATTTCCTGTTAAAGGACTTTCTAAAAAAGCTAGAGTATATGTAACTGGAACAAATTTATTCATTTGGTCAAATTATTTAGGTTTTAATCCAGAAGTACAACAACAAGCAACAAATAACCTTGTTCCTGGAGAAGATTATGGAGCTTATCCAATCTCTAGAACTTTCTTAGTTGGATTTAACATTACATTTTAATTAAAAAGAATAAATAAACGAATATGAAAAAATATTTATTATACGCCTTATTAATTCTTGTAAGTTCGTCTTGTAGTAAAGAATTTACAGAGTTATCTCCTATTTCTGAAAGAAATATTCAATCTGCATATAAAACACAGGCAGATTTTGCGGTAGCGGTGAATGGGTTATATGATGCGCTTCAATTGAATGGTACTTATGGTAAAACCTATTTATTGTTGAATGAAATGAGATCAGATAATACGCTGAATGGAGGTGGTTGTAATGGTATCGCGCAATCGCTTTGTGAGGTGGATTTATTTAAAGAAATCACAACTGCGAATGAATTATCATCTGCATGGTCTGATTCTTACAGAGGCATCGCTCGTTGTAATATCATTCTAGATAAAATTGATGCATCTGCAGTACCTGATGCTTTAAAGAAAAGATACAAAGGGGAAGCACTATATATAAGATCATTATTGTATTATAATCTAGCCATTATATTTGGCAATATACCTTTACAGTTAACTGATGTGGCATCTCCTGCAGATGTTGATCTGAAGCAGTATCCTGCATCAGATATTTACAAACAAGTGATTACAGATTTAGTTGCGGCAGAACCATTGTTACCTGCTAAATATACTGGTGCTGATATCGGCCGTGTAACAAGTGGCGCAGTGAATACATTATTAGGTAAAGTTTATTTAACCAATGGTGATAAAACATCTGCAATTGCTGCTTTGAATAAAGTAGTTGATTCTAAGAATTATAGCTTAGCAACTGATTATGCAAAATTATGGGGTGCAGCCAACGAAAACGGCCCAGAATCTATTTTTGAAATTCAATATAAAACAGGTGGTCAAGGAGAAGGAAGTGGCTATTTTGAATATTTTGCTTCTATCATTGGTAGAGCTGGTGGTGTTGGTGGTGGTAATGCTCCCATGAATATGACCCCAGACTTATTAGCTGCTTATAAAACAGGTGATTTACGTTTTACTAAATCTGTATTTACAAATAGAAGAACACCAGATACTACTTATTCTTTAAAATACATTTCTACTCAAACTACCACATTTGATGGTGATAATAATTGGTATGTTTCTAGGTATGCAGATGTATTGTTAATGTTAGCAGAAGCTTTAGGGGAGACTACGCAAGCTTATGCATATATCAATCAAGTAAGAGCAAGAGCTGGCTTACCTGCAATCAGTTCGACTACTCCAGGAACTTTTGCACAGAAATTATTAGATGAGCGCAGAGTAGAGTTTGCCTTAGAAAATCATCGTTGGCAAGATCTATTAAGGTTTGGTGTTGCTAAAGCTACGATGGCAAAGCAATTAGCTGTTCCTGAAGCAGATATTCGACTGCTGTATGCAATTCCTCAAAAAGAAATTGACGTGTCAAATGGAAAACTGGTTCAAAATCCTGGTTATTAATTCATTCAAAAAAAATATTAAAAATGAAAAAAGTATTGATCGCTCTTGTAGTATTTATTTTTGCCTTTAATTTAAATTCAAGTGCTCAAACAAAAGAAGATAAAAGAATTAGAGTTGTAGCTGTATTCGCGCATCCTGATGACGCAGATTCTAAAATGGGTGGAACAGCTGCGCTTTTAGCTAAAATGGGTGTTGCAGTAAAATTTGTTGCATTAACAAATGGTGATGCAGGACATTATGCAGAAGGTGGTGGCGTTTTAGGACAAAGAAGAAGAGAAGAAGCGCAACGTGCTGCGAAAAAATATGGTATCGATGAATATGTTGTATTAAACAATCATGATGGTGAATTATTGCCAGACTTGAATGTTAGAATGCAAGTAATTCGTGAAATCAGAAAATGGAATGCAGATGTAGTTTTAGGTTTACGTCCTAATGATTATCATCCTGATCATAGAAATGCAGGAAAGTTAGTAGAAGATGCATCTTATATGGTTGCTGTTCCAAATGTAGCTGCAGATGTACCTGCTTTAAAAAAGAATCCAGTTTTTTTATACATGCAGGATAATTTCAAAAAGCCGAATCCATTTAGTCATGATATTGTAATCGGTATCGATGAAGTATTAGATCAAAAAGTAGATGGATTGAATGAGCATACTTCTCAAATGTATGAGTGGTTACCATGGATAGGAAATGGTGGAGAGATTGATCCTAAAGTACCAAAAGACCCAGCAGAAAGAAAAGCTTGGTTAAAAAGTCGTTGGATGGGAAGAAACATGAGCGAAGCACAGAAAGCTGGATTAGCTAAATGGTACTCTCCTGAAAAAGCGGCAAGTTTTAAATATGCAGAATCATTTGAGATTACCGAATACGGCGCTCAACCAACAGAAGCAGATATCAGAAGACTATTTCCTATGTTAAAAAATAAATAAGCTAATTGCTGTCAATTCCTAGTCTTGATTGTTATCAAGACTAGGAATTTAAACCTCCAACGTGAAAAAGAATTACTTCATAGTAGGCCTTGTTTTGTTGACATTTTTTGTCATCTCTTTTTTGACGAATATTATTGGCCCACTTATTCCTGAAATTATAAAGTCATTTAGTTTAAGTTTAACTTTAGTCTCTTTTTTGCCTTTTGCATTTTTTGTAGCCTATGGTTTTATGTCTATCCCTGCCGGGGTGATGACCGAAAAATTTGGTGGTAAATTTGTGATGCTTTTTGCCTTTATAGTTGCTTTTATTGGAGCGCTACTTTTTGGACTCTTCCCTAAATATGAGATGGCGATCATTTCCTTATTTTTAATTGGATCAGGAATGGCTATGTTACAAGTGGTCATTAATCCATTATTAAGAACTGCGGGAGGGGAGGCAGAATTTTCATTTTATTCTTTATTAGGGCAATTATTTTTTGGATTAGCCTCATTTCTGAGCCCACTGGTGTACACTTATTTATCTCAAAATATTAATACCAACGATCATATATTATTATCAACTTTAAAATTATTGGTACCCGCGAATTTGACATGGGTATCCTTCTATTGGGTTTTTGCTGTCATTTCTTTAATCATGATATTGGTGATTGCAGCATTCAATTTTCCAAAAATTGAATTAAAAGAAGATGAAAAAGCGGGTGCACTCAAAGTGCATATTGAACTACTTAAAAATAAAACTGTATTACTATATTTTTTAGGCATTTTCTGTTATGTTGGTTCTGAACAGGGTGTTGCCAATTGGATTTCACAATTTTTATTTACATACCACGCTTATGACCCACAAACAGTAGGTGCTCAGGTGGTTTCTTGGTTTTGGGGTATGATGACAGCAGGTACATTTGTTGGCTTGATCTTAGTCAAATTATTTGATACCCGAAACATATTAATTCTTTTCACAGCCTTAGCAATTATTTCTTTATCTATTGCATTATTTGGTGGAGCTAGTATTACTTTATACGCCTTCCCTGCAGTAGGCTTCTTTATTGCAGTCATGTATCCAATTATTATTTCTCTAGGTCTTAATTCTGTTGCTAAAAACCATGGTTCTTTTGCGGGTATTTTAATGACTGGTATTTGTGGAGGAGCCATTATTCCTTTAATTGTTGGCGTGCTTGGAGACTATTTTACACTTAAATATGGCATGCTATTTTTATATATCACATTTGGTTTTATTCTTTCTATTGGAATATGGGCCAAGCCTTTAATTAATAATAGTCAAATAAAATAATATTTCCTCCCTCAATACTTTCATATTTAAAATTCTACAATGAAAAAAAATAGCTTAATTCTACTATTTATTTGTCAATTTATTTTGATCAATAGTTTAGTAGCATCAGAGAAAATCCCTATCGTGATTGAAAAGAATGTTCCTGGTGCTCCACAATTGATAGGTATTCCTTTTCCAAAGGACAAATTACAGTCTAGTGATCAAGTGAAAGTATTAAACTCCTTGGGACAAGAGATCCCTTCTCAAATTACGATTGTAAATACTTGGGAGCCAGTTTCTACAAGTGTTAAATGGATATGGGTCTTTTTCTTCTCAGACGCACAAAATAACTATAGTGTTGAATTTGGAGCAGATGTGGTTCGAAAAGAATTTGCTGGAGATAGGATCATTGTAGAAAACAACCAAAGACCTTATGGTAGAGTGCGTGTGAATACAGGCCCTTTACAGTTTACTATTAATAGACTAGGTGGTGGTTTTTTAGATAAGGTAGAATTAGACCTAGATCGTAATGGATTTGATGATAAAGATTTAATTGCGGAATCTAGTAAGTCTAGAGGCACTTTTTTAAATATATTAGATCAGTCTGGTATTGATACTTCTAGAGTAAAAATCAATCATAGTGTTCAAGAGAAAGGTTCTGGACCTTTGCATGCGATCATTAGAATTGAAGGCGATTATTTATACAATAAGAAAGACAACAATAGTTCACCATTTGTGATGCGCATCCACGCTTATGCTGGTAAATCTTATATCAAAGTATTACATAGTATTGTTTATACAGGAGATCCTGATATGCATAAAAAAGCTGAAGGGCAGTATGCTTCTATTGCAACACAAAATAAAAGTATTGTAGATGAGAATGCTTTAAAGAACGATCCAGGATGGATGATACCTAATGACCAAATTAGTTCAGCTGGTTTTCAGATAAAATATTTTTTGAATGGCGATAAGCAATTCAAAACTGGTCACTTTGATGGTGCTTGGACAGCGCCAGGTGTTGAAAAAACAATTGAATTGAACAATCTAAAGAATGAATCTATTTCACTTGTTCAAACTGGTCCTAATTTAAATAGTTTACCCGCTTTAAATACGACAACACCGACAGTTCAAACAAAAGGTTTTGATGCTAGTTTGAAATTAGATCAGAAGGAAGTTTTTAAAAAAGAAAAAGCTGCTGGTTGGATCACCGTTTCGGATAGTAAATGGGGTATCGGACTTGGTATTCGTAACTTTTTTGAAGAGTACCCTAAGGAAATTGCGATACAAGGCGATAGTAATTTCTTATACGCCTATATATGGTCTCCTAGTGTGACTCCAATGGCTTTTGCAAGGGCAACAGGGATGCCTGATAGTGAGATGCTAGGCAATTTTGCCCAAGGATTAGCGAAGACAACAGAATTTGTATATGATTTTTATGATGCTAAAACTCCACATTCAGAGATTGTTAAACAACTTAATTATTTTATAGATCCACCTGTATCACATGCAAATGCTGAATGGTATTCAAAAAGTAATGTTTATGGCGACTTTTCAGTTCGTTCAGAAAAAAATCCTGAACTTGAACGTAGTCTTGATTATAAGTTTGAATGGATGAAATTCAATCAAAAATGGGAGCCTTGGTATGGCATGTTAAACTATGGCGACTTCCAAACTTATTATATTAAGAACAAATGGAACACCTGGACGAACAATGAGCCAGCGAATGATTTCATGTGGTGGATGGAATTTATGAGAACAGGTAATAGAGATTATTACTTGACTGCTCAATCCAATTCTGCACATGCGATGGATGTAGATAATATCCATTGGCCAGCACCAAAAAGATACCTTGGAGATACCAATAATTCAATTGACTTTTTTGACAATCAAGAAAAAGGCAGTGTTGGTGCAAGTCCATATTTAGGAATGGGAAGAAGGCATGCCAACCAGCATTTTACTTCTTTGTTATCTGCTCACGTATGGGTACAGGGCTGGATCGCTTCTTATTTATTAACTGGTAATCATAGAGGATTAGATATAGCTGAACAAACTGGCGATTTATATTTAAGAAGAATTTTTGGAGACCATGATTTACGTGGTAGAAGATTGTATTTATCAGTTTGGAATTTATCAGAGATCTATGATGTAAATAAGAAAGAGAAATATCTCACCGAATTGAATGATCGTGTAAAAATTATGCTTGATTTACAAAAATCATCAGACCAGGGTGGAAGTTTAGTGATTGACAGATATGGTTATTCGCAGATTTATGTTTCGCATGGTTTGTATAAGTTTTACCAAATGACTGGAGATGATAAAATTAAAAAAGCATTAATTACCCATGCAAAATGGCAGAGAGATAATCCTTCTATTAATCACCAAATGGAGTCTTTATTGGCAACATTGCATGGATTGTCTATTGGCTATGAATTTACGAAAGATCAAAGCTTCTTAAAAGAAGGTATTAAGCGTGCGCAAAATTTGATTACAGATAAATTACCACTCAATTTTAATGAGTATAAAAACCAAAAGGATTTATCTGATGCTTTGGAGAAAGTAAGTCACTTACCTGATGATAAAGAAAGTTTTAGAAGAGAAGCGATTTGGAAAATCACCAATGGCCTAAGAATTTTTGGATGGACCCATATGTTTGGTATTCCTTATTTACAAAACAAAATGGATAAGGCAAATTTGAATATCAAATCAAAATAGTAGTTGGATTTCGGTTTTAAGCATTAAAGAAACAACTATGGTCAATACCATAGTTTGTTTCTTTTTTTATTGCTGTAGGGGGAGGGTTCGAACCTCCATGAGGCAGTTAGCTATAACACAAAGTTCAGTGGTCGACCCTGGACGCTTATCGCTAAGCGGCTCTATGTTACGTTTATCCCGTGATCCTCACCTCCGAGACAAGAAGGTACGTATGCCAAAATTTCGTCACCCCACAGTATTAGAGCTATTATTTGAGCGGCTTTTTTCAAAGAATATTCAAGATTTCCGTTCATTTAATAAATCAAAACTAATGTATTCGTATTTATATTAAAAATATATTAAGTAAATATTAATAAATATAGAAAATATCAAATAAATTGCGTTTATATTAATCAATACACAAAAATGGAAGCAAAAAACAACGCAAAATTGAATATTGACAAAAGCCTTGACAAGCTGGATTTGCAAATTATTCAAACCATGATGTTGGATGGAGAGATTTCTTATGCCGATTTAGGCAAGCAACTTTTTGTATCTGGTGGTACCATTCATGTGCGCATTAAAAAATTAGAAGAATTGGGCATTGTTCAAGGTAAAAGATTGGCGGTGGACTTAAAAGCTTTAGGGTA
>CAMCQV010000032.1 GCA_945877085.1 Chitinophaga pinensis | reverse complement strand
CCTATGAGTAAAAATTTTGACATATCTATTTCTTGGAGTAAATGTACTTAAAAAACAAAACCCCCTGATTGCTCAGAGGGTTTGATATTCAAAAAATTTGAATTATTTCTTACCAGCTTTAGCAGCTTCAGATTCTTCTTGCTTTAATTGACGTGTCATTACTACAGAAGCAACCGGGATACGTGGAGAGTTCATGATCTCCATGTTTGGTACTTTAATATCTTCGATACGTAAGTTTGCGTTCAATTCTAAATTAGTGATATCTAATTCAATGAATTCTCTTAAGTCTTTAGGTAAAGCTTTCACTTTAACTGCTTTTACTTTAGATACTAATTTACCACCTGCTTTCACACCTACTGATGTTCCAACAAATTTTAAAGGTAAAGTAGCTACTACTTTCTTATCATCCACTAACTCTAATAAGTCAACGTGTAATAACAAATCAGATACTTTGTCAAATTGTAGGTCTTTCAAAATACATCTGTATTTTTTTCCGTCTACACTAACCTCAGCGATTAAGAATTCACTTGTGTACACTAAAGGCTTGAAAGCCTTAGCAGAAGCATAAAAATTCACTTCTGTAGCACCCCCGTAAATTACAGCTGGCACGTTTTCTTGAGAGCGGATTTGGCGGGCGGCTTTTTTGCCAGACTCGGTCCTCAAGTGTCCTTCGATTGTAATTGTCTTCATGGTTTAAATTTTAAATATGGACGGCAAAGGTAATGAAATAAAAAGAAGCAACCAAAGTTGCTTCAAATTAATTATATTCTATTGAAAATCAGCGTATTACTTGTTTCTTGCCTTCAATTGTGAATGTACAAATAGGCTGGTAATACTTTTATTTTCATAGGCATTGCGGATAGCGATCGCAAATAGATCCGCTACAGTCAATACCTTGATCTTATTAGACTCATGTTTTAAAGGAATGGTATCGCATACCACCAATTCCTCTAGTACTGAATTTTCGATATTCTCGTAGGCTTTACCACTTAATACTGGATGGGTGATTAAAGCACGAACCGTTCTTGCGCCTTTTTCTTTTAACAAGGCTGCTGCTTTGACCAAAGTACCCCCAGTATCACAGATATCATCTACAATCACAATGTCTTTTCCAGTTACTTCTCCTATCACCACCATACTTGCAATCTCATTCGCACGTTTTCTGTGCTTATCACAAATCACCATTTCGGCATTAAAGTAATTGGCCACTTCACGCACACGGTTGGTACTTCCAACATCTGGTGCAGCAAATGCCAGATTTTGTAAATTAAGTGACTCTATATAAGGGATGAAAATCGCTGAACTATCTAAGTGGTCAACTGGCACATCAAAGAAGCCTTGAATCTGTGCAGCATGCAAGTCCATTGTGATGACCCTGTTGGCGCCTGCTGCTTCTAATAAAGTAGCAATCAACTTAGCGCCGATGGCCACACGTGGTTTGTCTTTACGATCTTGTCTTGCAAAACCATAGTAAGGAACGACTGCAATGATTTTATACGCACTAGCTCTTTTAGCAGCATCTATCATCATCAATAATTCCATTAAATTATCTGTGGGTGCATAAGTGCTTTGTACTAAAAAAACATAGTCCCCTCTGATACTCTCCAAAAAGATAGGCTGGAATTCACCATCGCTAAATTTTTGGATGTTTATTTTACCAATGGGGGCGCCAAAACGTTGTGCAATTTTTTCGGCAAGTGCCTGCGAGCCGTTGCCCGCAAAAATTTTAACTGAAGGATTCATAAGGGTAAAATGTGCTTCAAAGGTATTGATATCGTGCACATATTTTTGGCTTATATGATGTAAATTTTCAACAAAAACTCAAGTTATGCACAACTAACTGCAAGAAGCCGGTATTTGTACGCAGAATTAGCAGGCCTATAAAAAATATATTTGGACAAAATTGTTTATGCAAGCAAGCAATATCCGATTCTGGGCCGAGCAAGATCAACCCATCTACAAATTTAGCACCAAAGGTGCGGACCATTTAAGCGATGTAGAATTACTAGCCATATTAATACAACATGGCACCGCGCAGCAGAATGCCATTGAATTAGCCAGAAGTTTACTGGCTTCGACAGACAATAGCCTGAAAAAATTTGCGAATTATAGTGTGGCAGATATCCTGAACTTAAAAATTAAAGGCATTGGAAAAATCAAAGCAGTAAGGATCTTAGCCGCTATAGAACTGGGTTCCAGAAGAATAGATTTAATAGATAAGCAAGTTGCCATCCACCATAGCCGAGATGTAGCTATGCATTTAAAAAATAAATTACAGCATGAACAGCGCGAAGTATTTATGTTGCTCTTATTAAATCAAGCAAATAAAATCATACACGAAGCTGTCTTAAGTGAAGGCGGGATAACTGGCACTGTGGCGGATCCTAGAATTATTTTTAAACTCGTGATTAGTCACGGTGCCACAGGTTTTATCATCTGCCACAATCATCCAAGTGGTCAATTAAAACCCAGCAGGATGGATGACAACCTAACAGAAAAAATAAAAAAAGGCGCAGCACTGTTTGACATTAAACTCATTGACCATTTAATCGTCAGCTCAGAAGGCTATTATAGTTATGCAGAACAGCATCCCAACTGGTAGCAGCTCTTCGATAAACATTGAATAACTATGCTTGTGCGGTTGGACCACCAAAATTCATAGGAATCTCAATTTGCTCCATGTCTCCAATAGGACCATGCGCGGCTTCATATCTTTCAATATTTTCTACCATGGCTTTCATGAAACGCTTGGCATGCATCGGTGTTAAAATCACACGTGACTTTACTTTGCTCTTAGGGGTGCCTGGCATTACATTCACAAAATCAATTACAAATTCCGCATTGCTATGCGTAATAATCGCCAAGTTGGCATAAGTACCTTCTGCAATCTCTTCGGAGATTTCGATATTTAAAGGTTGATTCGGGTTTTGTTCCATAAACTAAATTAAGAGTCCAAAGATACGAGGGAACGAATCTTAAAAAGAACTAAATTTGCGCCATGATAGTACTAGACGGAAAAATTGCCTCAGCGGCTGTCAAAGCAAGCCTATTAGAACAGACCAATGCATTAAAAGCGGTAGGTAAAAGAACGCCCCATTTAGCGGCTATTTTAGTGGGCAATAATGGTGCTAGCGAAACTTATGTCGCTAGTAAAGTTAAAAATTGCGAAGAGACTGGGTTTGGATCTTCCCTTTTTCGTTTCGAAGAGACCGTGACAGAGGCTGAATTATTAGCTCAGATTGAAGCATTGAACAAGAACGAAAACGTAGATGGCATTTTAGTGCAATTACCACTTCCTAAACATATTGATGACGCAAAAGTGATTGAAGCCATTGATCCTAAAAAAGATGTGGATGGTTTTCATCCTTCCAATGTAGGTAGATTGGTGCAAGGATTGAATACATTTATTCCTGCAACACCTTATGGCGTGCTATTGATGTTGGAGCATTTTAAAATAGAAACAAAAGGGAAACGTGCTGTAGTGATTGGTCGCAGTAATATTGTTGGAAGACCAATGAGCATTTTATTGAGTTCAGACCATCCTCAAGGAAATTGCACTGTTACTTGTTGTCATAGATATACCCCTAAAGAAGACCTTATTGAAATTTGCTCCAAAGCAGATATCCTTGTTGTTGCGGTGGGCATGCCTGATTTTATAGATGCTAGTATGATCAAGCCAGGCGCAGTCATTATTGATGTTGGTATTACCAGGGTGATAGACGCCACTGCAACAAAAGGTTTTAGGATTAAGGGCGATGTAAATTACGCATCTGCCATCACAGTGGCTTCGGCAGTAACGCCTGTACCAGGTGGTGTTGGCTTAATGACCATTGCAGGATTATTAAAAAACACAATGAAAGCCTACCAAGGTTTATAAATCATTTAAATAAAAAGCTTTGAGCAATACATCCTCTTATCCAGTAATGGAACTTTTTTATTCTTTACAAGGTGAAGGTTATCATCAGGGCAAAGCAGCTTTTTTTATCCGCTTAGCAGGTTGTGATGTGGGATGTGTTTGGTGCGATGTAAAAGACAGTTGGGATGCAAGCAAGCATCCAGTATTATCGGTGGAAGAAATTGTTGCAGCTGCAGCTGCGCATCCTAGTCGTATTGCGATTGTCACAGGAGGAGAACCTTTATTGCACCAACTGGATCCATTAACGACTGCGCTAAGAGCCGCAGGTTTTCAAACACATATTGAAACATCTGGATCTAGCCCTATGAGTGGATCCTGGGATTGGGTTTGTTTGTCTCCAAAAAAATTCAAAGCAGCATTACCAGAAGCGATCAAAGCTGCAAACGAATTAAAAGTGGTTGTATTCAATAACTCCGATTTTGCTTTTGCCAATTCATTTGTGAACGATGTTGATGCGGATTGCAAAAAATACTTGCAACCAGAATGGGAGAAGTCTGACGCCATGACGCCATTGGTGATTGAATATATAAAGGCCAACCCAAGCTGGGAATTGAGCGCACAATTACATAAGTATATCCAGGTTCCTTAATTCATTGTTGTAGTTATAGTACCTTTATTGTAGATGCATTTTCATTTAAGATATCGAAAAGGGCTTGCGCTTTTATTAAGTTGCATGTTATGTTGTACAAACATTGTATTGGGACAAACCAAACAAGCACAACAAAACTATGAAGCTGGGTTAAGTGCATTAGACAAAAAGGATACAGAAAAAGCAATTCAATTATTTAAACTTGCCGCATCCAAAGACAGTCAATATCTAGATCCTGTCATTGCTTTGTTTCAGGTATATCAGGATCAAAAAAACTTTCAATCAGCGATTGATTATTTTATTGAAATAAAAAAAAGAGATAGCGCTGCAAGTATGCCATTTTTAATAAAACAAGGTGTCGCACTTGCTAGCCTTGGACTATATGATGCTGCTTGCAAATTATTAACGCCCTATTTTCAAAAAAATAATTTGCCGAATTATTTAAAAGAGAAAGCAGACGCATTGTATGCCATTTGTCAATTTGCCATCTCGCAAAAGAATGCGCCAGAAATTAGCATTCACAATATGGGCGATAGTATTAATTCCCCTGCCTCTGAGTATTTCCCAACGATAAGCATCCAAGACAGTTTGTTTTTATTTATGCGCAGAAAAAATTTAAGTCGTGAAGATTTTTATGTAAGCAATATGGGAGTAGATGGATTTTCTGCTGCTATCCCTTTATCTGACACCTTAAATTTTGCAGCCAAAAAAGGCAGCATGAGTTTGAGTGCCGACTTGCAAACATTATACTACGCTGCAGATTATGCAGAACAAGGTTATGGTCGATATGATATTTATAAAGTGCAACGCAGTCCATGGGGCTGGTCCAAACCGAAAAATTTAGGTCAAAGAATCAATAGTGATTTTTGGGATAGCGCGCCAAGTATTGCCCCCGATGGTAATTCTATTTATTTTGCAAGCAATCGCCCGGAAGGTTATGGTGGTATTGATATTTATGTCGCCTATAAAAATGAAAAAGGTTATTGGGAAGAAGCCATCAACCTTGGCCCAACCATCAATACAAAAGGCGACGATCAAACCCCATTCATTCATGCCGATAATCAGAGTTTATATTTTTCGAGCAATGGACGCCCTGGATTTGGCGGATCAGATATTTATGTGGCACGTAAAAAAATTGATGGCAGTTGGACCACGCCAGTTAATCTTGGATATCCTATCAATACTTATGACAATGAAGGAAGTATTGCAGTATCAAGTAATGGATCCACAGCATATATTGCTAGTGACAGATCAGATAGTAGAGGAGAATTAGATATTTATAAAATTACTCTAGCCGAAAATACAAGAGCTAATAAAACTTGGTATATCAAAGGACAGATTGTAGATGCAAGTACAAAAAAATCCCTTGCTGCCGAATTGCAAATTGTTGATCCAGCATCTGGTTATCCAATGATGGAAATGCAGGTTGACAGCATGGGACAATTTTTATTAGCGCTCCCTTATTTTGATAGTTTGGGTTTAAAAATAAATAGTCCAGGACATGATTATTTAAGTAGCATCCTGCCAATAGATAGCGTAAAAGCCATGGCTGGAAAAACATTTAATTTTTCATTGACACCTATTGAAAAAATTTTTACAAAAACATTTAACCAAGTGTACTTTGAAACCAATGCTGCTGTTTTACAAGCTATTTCTAGTGTAGAGTTAGACGCCTTGGTTCGTTATTTAAATACAACAGCAAACGCACAGATCTTAATAGAAGGACATACGGATAATACTGGCACTGTAACACAAAATAATTTGCTTTCATTACAAAGAGCCAATGCCATTGCAAATTACTTGCAGCAAAAAGGTATTGCAACTGCGCGCATACAAACCAAGGGCTTAGGTTCAAGCATGCCAATTGCTGATAACAAAACGGCAGAAGGTAGAGCAAAAAATAGAAGAACCAGTTTTACAATTACTTTGAAATAGAAGCGTATTTATACTTGAATTTTGAATCGTATAATATAGGATGTTCAAGCAATGAATGACTCCCTTTTATATGCAATCGCTTTTTCACAAATACATGGCATCAATCTTTATGAACGAAAAAAATTAATCAATGTATTTGGCACTGCCTTATCCATTTACAATGCCTGCCAGCAAGGTGGAAAAGCATTTGTCGATCTTGAATTAAAATGTATAGATAGTCTGGTGGCTGCATGGCCATTAAAAGCAGCAGCCGAAGAACTTATTTCCATGAAACGACTTGGCATAGATGCCACTTGCATTGAAGATGCAATTTATCCCAATAGATTGTTTCAATGCGAAGACGCACCAACTATCCTTTTTACTAAAGGTTCCAAAAAATGGAATCTACCTTATTTAATTAGCATTGTAGGCACGCGCAACCATACACTCTATGCCGACAAAGTGATTCAAGAATTACTCGAGGGTATTCAACATTTGAACCTAGGTGTGGTCAGCGGTTTGGCGTTGGGGATTGACGGCATCGTGCATGAAAAAGCTTGTCAATTAAACATCCCCAATTGGGGTGTCATCGCAACAGGCTTAGACGATATCTACCCGGCACAACATCAACGCTTAGCTAAAAAAATGATGGAAACTGGCGGCATCATAACCGAAAACATTTGCGCCACCGCTCCGCTTCCTTATCAATTTCCAAAACGCAATCGCATTGTGGCGGGCATGACCGATGCGACCATTGTGATTGAATCGCAAGTGAAAGGGGGAAGTATGATCACCGCTGGGCTTGCAAGAGGTTATAATAGAGAAGTGTTTGCTGTACCTGGAAAGATTACAGATCAAAAAAGTTCGGGCTGCTTGGCACTCGTTCGGTCCAATACCGCTCAATTATACCATAGTCCTACGCAACTATTAGAAAATCTGGGCTGGGCCCTTTCTGATAGTAAAATACCTGTCCAAAAGCCCCTGGCCTTTGACCTATCCCCCATTTGCCAAGAAATTTTAACCGTCATTAGTAAACAAAGCCCCATCCACCGGGATCAACTCGCTAATCTATTCAATCTCAATATAGGATTGCTTTCTACGCACTTGTTGACCCTCGAATTAAACGGCCTAATAAGCCCTCATGGTGGGGCTTTTTACAGTATCCGCTAAAAAAGGATTTTGCCTAAATAGGGGCTTGCCCTATCTTTGCCTATGGCAACAAGAAATTCTACCTCCCGCATTTTTGGACAAGGCTTGACATTTGACGATGTACTACTGATGCCTGCCTATTCCGAAGTCCTCCCATCCGAAGTAAATATCCACGCACAATTGACCAAGCATATCAAATTGCATGTGCCAGTTTTGTCTGCGGCTATGGATACAGTGACCGAAGCCCAATTGGCAATCGCACTTGCAAGAGAAGGTGGCATTGGTATCTTACACAAAAACATGACCATAGAACGCCAAGCAGAACAAGTGCGTAAAGTTAAGCGTAGCGAAAGTGGGATGATTGTAGATCCAATCACTTTAGAAGTGACTGCAACGATTGGTGATGCATTGAACCTAATGCGTGATAATAAAATTGGTGGCATTCCTATTGTTGACAAAAACCACAAATTAGTGGGCATCCTTACCAACCGCGACTTACGATTTGAAACAGATCGTAAAAGAAAAATAAGCGAGGTGATGACTAAGGAAAATTTAATCATTGCGCCAGAAGGCACTGATTTAAAGAAAGCAGAAAAAATATTACGTCAATATAAAATTGAAAAATTACCTGTTGTCAACAAACAAGGAAAATTAATTGGCTTAATTACTTATAGAGATATTTTACAAGTGACTGCATTCCCAAATGCAGCTAAAGATAATATTGGTCGCTTACTAGTAGGTGCCGCATTAGGCATCACAAAAGATGTATTAGATCGTGCAGCAGCATTACAAAGTGTTGGTGTAGATATCGTTTCATTGGATAGTGCACATGGTCATAGCAAAGGCGTGATTGAAGCATTAAAATTGATCAAAAAGAATTTTAAAAACTTGCCGGTGATTGCAGGTAATATTGCAACAGGGCAAGGTGCTTTAGCTTTAGCAGCTGCTGGTGCAGATGCAGTGAAAGTAGGTATTGGACCAGGTTCTATTTGTACCACAAGAATTGTTGCAGGTGCAGGTGTACCTCAATTAACAGCAATCATGGAAGCAGCCAAAGCACTCAAAGGAAAAAATATTCCAGTGATTGCAGATGGTGGTATTCGTTATACAGGTGATATGGTGAAAGCTTTAGCAGCTGGTGCCAATTGCGTGATGATGGGAAGTATTTTTGCAGGTACCGAAGAAAGTCCTGGCGAAACAATTATATACGAAGGCCGAAAATTCAAAGGATACCGTGGTATGGGTAGCATTGGCGCCATGTCTCAAGGCAGTGGCGATCGTTATTTCCAAGAAGGTGCAGACGCTAAGAAATTTGTACCAGAAGGGATTGAAGGTCGTGTTGCATACAAAGGCACATTAGGAGAAATCGTTTATCAATTTGTAGGTGGATTAAAAGCTGGTATGGGCTACTGTGGTGCAAAAACTGTAAAGGATTTGCAAAATGCCACATTCGTTCAAATCACCAATGCTGGTATGAGAGAAAGCCATGCACATGATATTGATATCACTAAAGAGTCGCCAAACTATAGCAGAAAGTAAGACTTCACGAATAAATAAACACAATGCGTAAACTTTGTTTACTTCCACTATTGTTATTGTTCGGATTATTTACATCCAATCAAATCATTGCTCAGGATAGTACCAAAGCTGCATTGCAAATTAGTATTTTAACTTGCGCACCTGGCGAAGATGTCTATACCGCTTGGGGGCATACTGCTATAAGAATCATAGATTCGTCTAAGCAAACAGATGTTGTTTACAATTTTGGGACTTTCGATTTTAATACACCTAATTTTTTAGCTGAATTTGTCAAAGGCAATTTGAATTATTTTTTATCTGCAGATTATTTTCAAAATTTCATTGCAGAATACCAATACTATGGTAGAAGCATCAAAGAGCAGGTGCTCGTTTTATCTGATACAGAAAAAATAAAATGGCAAAATGCATTGCAAAAAAATTTAGAGGGCATTAATCGTTATTACTTATACAATTTCATTACAGACAATTGTACCACTAGAGTAAAAGATGGCTTTTACCAATTTGCGACAACCCAAGTCCCTCCATCTAATATCAAAAGCTTTAGAACCCATGTGGTAGAGGCGCCTTATCAACAAGGCATTCCTTGGATAGGATTGGGTATTGATATATTATTAGGTGCTGTATCTGACCAGGCACCAAGTCCTTTACAAGCTGGCTTCTTACCAGATTTATTTTTTGATCAACTAGCAGCGCAACCAGCTTACATTGCTACAACTCAAAATTACGATTTCAATAGAACGACTGGTTCAAAGCCTACCGACCCAATTTATTATATAGTAGGCTTAATACTAGTATATTTATTTGTTGGCAAATGGAATGCAAGATGGGCTGTATTGTCAGCTAAATTTTTAGATGTTATTTTACTATTTATTTTTGGACTAGGTGGATTGTTATTGGTGTACATGAGTTTGTTTTCAAAACACACTGCATGCCACGACAATTTTAATATTGCTTGGATCCATCCATTGTATTGGATTGCGCTAGTATTTTATTTTATGAAGCCCGTTTGGGCTGGCTATTTAGGTCGCATCTTTTTTATTGCCACTTTTGGACTAATTGTAGTTAGCTACCTGCTTCCACAATCTTTTTCTATTTCTGTTTATCAATTAATGGGGCTTTCTTTAGTGTTGAATTACCGTTTAATTAAAAGAGGTAGTGATGCTAAATTCAATTAACCTAAGCCTGCATCATTATAATTACGGGATAGATCAGCTTGCTTATTATGACGAGGGCAAGGGCAAGCAAACCCTCCTACTCATTCATGGATTTGGCGAAGACCATACTGTTTGGAAAAATCAAATTGAATTCCTTTCTGCACATTATAGAATCATTGCACCTAATTTACCAGGCGTACATTGCAAACCACTTGCGATACATCATAGCCAAGCGCCAAGCATACGTATGTATGTGGAGGTATTGCATAAATTAATGCATCATTTAGATATTGAACAATATTTTATTGTAGGGCATAGCATGGGTGGCTATATTGGTTTGTCTTTTGCAGATGATTATGTCAACCATGTACAAGGTTTATTATTATTACATTCTACTACTTACGAGGATAACGATGCAAAAAAAATAAGTAGGATGAAAGTGGCAGAATTTATCCAAGAATGGGGTGTCTCTAAATTTCTTGAGAGTGCTACACCTAATTTATTTGGGGATACATTTAAAAAAACAAACCCTGGAACAATTCAGGACGTCATTGAAAGTGGATTGGGCATCAATCAAGACGCCATGATACAATTTGTATTTACTATGCGTAACCGAAAAGCAATGACCCATTTATTGCAGCAATCTAATCTACCTGTTTGGATGATAGCAGGCGATGCCGACCTTGCAGTGCCAATTCAAGACAGCTTGGAACAAATTAAAATGCTACCTTCATCAAACAGTTTGGTGCTTAAAGACGTGGGGCATATGGGGATGTTTGAAGCTACCGATCAAGTGAACCAATTTATTCATCAATGTATTCAATCTACTTAGTGAAAATTACTAAGCCAAAAATATAGATTATGTCAAAAATTATTTTAGTTACAGGAGCAAGTTCAGGATTCGGAAAAGCCATTGCTACAAAATTTGCAGCAGGTGGTTGGAATGTGATTTTAACTGCACGTAGAAAAGAAAAATTAGACGAATTGGCCAAGGCACTTGAAACCACTTATGGAATCAAGACTTTGTCTTTAATTTTTGATGTACAAGATAAAAATGCGGTATTTGACAATTTACAAAACCTACCTGCCGAATGGCAAGCCATCAATATATTGGTGAACAATGCAGGACTTGCATTAGGAAGAGACTCTTTTGAAAATGCGAATTTAGAAGACTGGGAGACGATGATTGACACCAATGTGAAAGGCTTACTGTATGCTTCTAAAGCTGTCTTACCAATACTCATCAAAGAAAAAGGACATATCATCAATATCGGAAGCACTGCTGGTAAAGAAGTATATAAAGACGGGAATGTCTACTGTGCATCCAAGCATGCAGTTGATGCCATTAGTAAAGCACAAAGAATCGACTTACTACCTTATCAAATAAAAGTCACCGCCATCCATCCAGGCGCAGCAGATACTGAATTTTCTGTTGTACGATTTAAAGGAGATGCAGAAAAAGCAAAGGCAGTGTACAACGGTTATACTCCATTAATGGCCGAAGATATTGCAGACACTGTTTGGTATGTAGCCAATACGCCTGCACATGTGTGTATCAATGATTTAGTGATTACTTGCACAGCACAAGCAAATTCGATGTACCTACAGAAATAAAATGAGTTTATTTTAAACTCATTTGAATTATTTTAATTCTAATTAGTTTTATTTTGAAATCATTTGAATTATTTTAATTCCAATGTGATTTCTATCCAAAATCTATTTCAGTATTGTCGCCAATATTTAATGTGCGACTCATCCCCTTCACTGCAGCATCACTTCCGATGAGTGAATTGTCCAAAACCACTTCATCCAATGCAGTATAGGAACCAATGATGCTATCTTTCACAATCGAACTTCTGATCGTCGTATTATTACCAATCGTAACATGGGGTCCGATGATAGAATTTTCAATAATGCATCCATCTGCAATACTAACTGGCGCAATAATGATACTATTGGTATATAATTCGGGATTGATCGCATAACCACCAGACTTCTTAAGCAGCATGGCATTGGTTTCTAGCAAAGTTTCTTTTTTACCACAATCAAACCAGTTTTTTACCTTAAAGGATTTAAAAGCCACGCCTTTTTTGATCATGCAATCCAATGCATCCGTTAAATTATATTCATCATTGGATTTAATATTCTCGTTTACTAATTTTTGAAAGCATTCAAATAAAATAGTAGACTCTTTAATTTTATATAATCCAACCAATGCATGATTACTTTTTGGAATGGACGGTTTTTCTACCACATGTTCAATCATGCCATCCTCATTCATTTCTGCCACACCAAATTGTCTAGGATCATCTACTTTTTGAACACCCAACATACTGGTTGGACTTTCTAGTACTTCTTTGATATCGTATTCACAAATGGTATCTCCTAATGCAATAAAAACTTCGTCGCCACCCACAATTTCTTGCGCTAATTGAATCGCATGTGCTGTCCCTAGACGATCGTTCTGATACACAAAATGGGTCTTCAAATTTGGGTAGGTTTGCTCCACATAATCTTGGATTTTCTCTCCCAAATAGCCCACTACAAAAATGAACTCATTGATCCCTTCGGCCTTTAATTGATCTACAATAAAACTCAGAATAGTTTTACCCGCAATAGGAATCAACGCCTTAGGCTGTGTATAGGTATGTGGTCTTAGTTTCGCTCCTGCGCCTGCAACCGGTATAATCGCCTTCATTTAATTTTTGTTTAGGGGAGGCTAAAAATAGTAAAAAACGACTATTTAATGCCTTTTGATCGCATCAAAGATAGGATTATTATAAAACACTAAACAAATGTGGATATTCAATCAAAAACTCTTGTTAGAAAGCTTTGGAGCGGCCTATGGAATGAATTAATTTTGCCCCTTATAAAATCAGCCTTATGAAAAGAGATACCCTTGTTTTCGACATCATCAATCAAGAATTAGCACGTCAAAGACGTGGTATTGAACTAATTGCTTCAGAGAACTTTACAAGTTTACAAGTGATGCAAGCAATGGGTGGCGTAATGACCAATAAATATGCCGAAGGCTACCCTGGAAAAAGGTATTATGGTGGTTGTGAAATAGTAGATAAAACAGAACAATTAGCAATAGATCGTTTAAAAGAAATATTCGGATTGGAATATGCCAATGTGCAACCACATAGTGGCGCGCAAGCCAATGCCGCAGTCATGTTAGCTATTTTACAACCAGGAGATGCGATTCTTGGACTAGATTTAAGTATGGGCGGTCACTTAACACATGGTAGTGCTGTAAACTTTTCTGGAAAAACCTATACACCACATTTTTATGGTGTAGTAAAAGAAACTGGATTGATTGATTACGAGATGTTAGAAAGTCAAGCAAGAACACACAAACCAAAATTAATTATTTGTGGTGCGAGTGCTTATAGTAGAGATATTGATTACGCGCGTATTCGTAAAGTAGCAGACGAAGTGGGTGCATTTGTATTAGCGGATATTGCACACCCTGCAGGATTGATTGCAAAAGGTTTATTAAGTTCACCTTTCAATCATTGTCATTTTGTAACTTCTACTACACATAAAACATTACGTGGACCAAGAGGTGGTGTGATTATGATGGCGAAAGACGGTGAGAATACTTTAGGATTAAAAGACATGAAAGGCAATTTAAGACTTTGGTCCAATGTGATTGATATGGCTGTGTTCCCAGGTACACAAGGTGGACCATTAGAGCATGTGATTGCTGCTAAAGCCATTGCATTTGGAGAAATTTTATCGGATGAGTTCATGGTGTATCAAAAGCAAGTACAAACAAATGCGAGAACCATGGCTGCAGCATTTGTTACGAAAGGCTATGAAATCATTAGTGGTGGCACAGACAATCACTTAATGTTGATTGACTTAAGAAATAAAAATATCAGCGGTAAAAAAGCAGAACAAGTTTTAGGCATGGCAGATATCACTGCGAATAAAAATATGGTGCCTTATGATGACAAGTCTGCTTTTGTCACTTCTGGCATCCGTTTTGGTGTAGCTGCAATTACCACAAGAGGTATGAACGAAAGTCATATTCCTTTTGTAGTAGACGCCATTGATACCGCTTTAATGAACGCAGACAATGAAACTTTACTGGCTAACACCAAGAAGGAAGTGAACAAGTTCATGGAGCAATTTGTATTGTATCCTGAATTAGGATAATTATACGCTAACTTTAAGCTATGATACAAAGAATACAAACCCTATGGTTATTGATTGCTAGTGCAGCAGCTTTCTTTATCTTGAAATTTCCATTTTATTATACCCCACAGCCCAATGCTTTGGAGATTAATGGCGCTGCCCAATACAGCACCTTAATTGGATTGGCATTTAGCGCTTGTTTGTCTTTTATCAGTATTTTTTTATACGGCAACCGTATGCTACAATTAAAAGTAACCTTGGTTAACTTTTTACTTTCTGGACTGATTGGTTATTTTATTTTCACGATTGTAAAAGCGCATCCAGGTGGCGGATTCACACTTGCCTCTGCTAGTTTATTTTTACTTCCAATCTTGCAATTAATTGCTTGCTATAAAATTTATCAAGACGAGAAATTGGTGAAAAGTGCGGATAGGATTAGATAAAAAATAACCCCCACATAGAAATGTAGGGGTCTGTCTAAGTAAAATCAAAATCAACCACGTTCTTATTTTTTGATACTCTATTATTGTGACTTCCGTTGATTTATTACGACGGGTATTTTAGTGTCCAACTTATAACCTGTTTTGATTGTTGATTTTATGCCTGAACTTATTCCTGATTTTGTAGTAATCAATACCACACCATCTTCCCCCTCTTTCCCATACAAACTCACAACAGACTTGTCTTTCAATATGCTAATGCTTTCTATATCATTTGGATTGATATTTTGTAAAGGGTTGTTACTATTTTTTTGAACTGGCAGTCCATTAATTACATATAATGGAGTTTTCCCACGATTATTTATAATTGCACCCTTAGTTCCTACTACAGACACAACTTCGACAGGAGGCGGAGGAGGTGCAATACTTGGAGGAGGTGGAGGTGCAATAAATTTAGATTGTATTAAAATGACCCCATTTTTTCCTTCAATGCCATATTCAGTCGCTTTTTCACCTTTAATGATATTAATAGCATTAATGTCATTAGGCTTTAAATCTTTCATTTGTTCCCAACTCACTGTTTTTCCATCCATGATAATCAAAGCCTTTTTAATATCATCTTTAATGACAATCGTATCAGCTTGAAAGTTACTCGTATCTATGATAGTTTTTAATTTCAGTTTTTCAGTTGGTTTAGCAGTATCCGTTATCACTTGAAATACAACTGCTTTAAGCGATGCTACTTTATTTGCAATTCGTTCTGTTGCATGTACTTTAATTGATACCAATCCTACTGCAATCACCAATATTGGCAATACCATCAACCTTCGTGCGTATGAATATTTTATGTTCTTTGATGATGTTAACATAATGACGCGTCTTTTAATTGATGAATAAAAAAATTGGTGCGAAGGATTTAAAAAATGATTGCCGTAATGAGTCTGTAGTAACATTTTTGCAAAAATTTCTACGTTTTCATTCCCTACCGCTTCCTCATCTGCAATGAATTCATGAATCGTCATTAACTCTTTCTGAATAATCCAGTTAATAGGATTCATCCAAAATAGAGAAGCTACAATTTGACAATAAATACGATCCCATGTATGCTTCTGTTGGATATGGGTAATTTCATGTTTAAAAATTTGCTGACCACCTTCATCCTGAAGTGAAATCGATTCTTTCCAAAAAAGATTATTTAAAAATGAAAAAGGTGCATTTTCTTCTTTGGTATTGATAAAATCAAACCCATCCATTGGAGTCACAACTGATTTTTTCTTAAGTATTTGGATTTTCATTATTTGTATAAACAAAATGATGACCAATGCCGTTGTTACTAGAAATGAAATTGCCAATGCATAATCCATCCAGCTATATTGATATGAAGAATTAGTAGCTGTAGCTAACGGTAAAACAAATTGTAAAACTTCAGATGAACCATATATTACTGGCTCTTCAATTGAGAACCAATTAAAATTCAATAATGGTATAATCAAACTTATGACTGAAGCTGTTAGTAAATAAAATCGATTGTAATAATGAAATTTTTTATTTCTTAATGCAAACCAATAATAGGTGACAAATATGCTTGATACTAAAATCGTTTTCAATAAATAGAGTAAAATAGTTTGACTAGTCATTGCGTTGGTTTTTAAGTTGTTGTAAAAGCAATTCCAAATCCTCGATGGACATTTGTTTTTTATCTACCAAAAAGGACACCACATTGGCATAAGAACCTTCGAAATAATTTTCGGTCAAACCTTCAATTCTTTTACCTGAATAGGCAGATTTACTCA
>CAMCQV010000031.1 GCA_945877085.1 Chitinophaga pinensis | reverse complement strand
CCGTTCTAAGGGGATTTGCACATTAAAATTACAGTTATTAACGGGTTATTCATAGGTTATGCACGGGTTATTTAAACATAAAATTGTATTTTTGAAGCATACCTTAAAGTAGCATCATGACCATTAGTTATCGCTGGCTGTGTGAATATTTACCAGCTCCCATTCCCAAAGAAGCATTATCCACCATATTGACATCGATAGGTTTAGAAGTTGAGTCCTTAGAAATGTACGAAAACTTTAAAGGAGGACTTCAGGGCTTGTTAGTTGGGGAAGTGCTTGAGTTGATACAACATCCTAATGCGGATAAATTAAAATTGACTAAAGTCAATGTGGGCGGAGATCGAACATTGAATATTGTTTGTGGGGCTTCGAATGTGGCAGTAGGACAAAAAGTGGTCGTTGCACAAATAGGCACAACTATTTATCCAAAAGCAGGGGCACCAATCACCATGAAATTGGCTAAGATAAGAGGGGAAGAAAGTGAAGGGATGATTTGTGCAGAAGACGAGATTGGTTTAAGTGAAGACCATGCAGGTATTATGGTTTTGGATGCAGCGATGAAAGTAGGAACACCTGTGGCGGAATTGTATGATTATTTTCAAGATTGGATTTATGAAATAGGGTTGACGCCAAACAGGATGGATGCGATGAGTCATTATGGGGTTGCAAAAGATGTTTGTGCTTATTTAACCTACCATGCAACAAAGGCAGAACCAATTAGTCCTTTCAAACAAGTACCAATTATCGATGCATCCATTGCGCCTTATGAGGTGGTGATTGAAAATCCAGAAGCCTGTGCAAGGTATAGTGGGATTTTAATTGATGGTGTAAAAGTGGGGCCGTCTCCAACTTGGTTAAAAAATAAATTGCAAGCCATTGGTGCAAGATCTATCAATAATATTGTAGACATCACCAATTACATTTTACACGAAACGGGTCAACCATTGCATGCATTTGATGCAGCTAAAATTCAAGGCAAGAAAGTCGTAGTAAAAAAATGTGCTCCAAATAGTTTGTTCACTACATTGGATGAAAAAGAAAGAAAATTAACAGCAGAGGATTTAATGATTTGTGATACCGAAAAACCAATGTGTATCGCTGGTGTTTTTGGTGGTTTGCATAGTGGGGTAAGTACAACAACCAATAGCATTTTTCTAGAGAGTGCTTGGTTTGAAAATGTACATATTCGTAAAACATCGGTGCGCCATGGTTTGAGAACGGATGCGGCAACTCGTTTTGAAAAAGGCGTAGACATAGCGAATACCGTTAAAGTACTTGAAAAAGCAGCAGCAATGATTCAAGAAATCGCTGGTGGTAAATGCAGTAAAGTAGTAGATGTCTATCCTAATCCTGCTGACAAAGTGAAAGTGTCCTTGACTTTTGCGTACTTAAAAAAATTAAGTGGAAAGCAATATGCATCCGATAAAGCAGTGGCCATTTTAACAAGTTTAGGATTTGAACTACTGCATCAAGACGCAGCAGGTATTCAAGTGGCAGTGCCTTATAATAAGCCTGACATTAGCATCGCAGCCGACTTAGTAGAAGAAATTTTACGTATTGATGGCTTAGATAATATTGAAATTCCAACTGCGATTACCATTAGTCCATCGGTGGATTTATTAGAAACAAAAGAGCAGTTCAAAAATAAAATTGCCAACTATTTAGTAGGGCGTGGTTACACAGAAATTTTAACCAACTCTATTACCAATAGCAAATATTATTCAGCAGAACAATTGGAAACAACTGTTAAAATGTTGAATAGTTTAAGTGCGGATTTGGATGTGATGCGCCCAACCATGTTAGAAACAGGTTTAGAAACTATTGCCTATAATAACAATAGAAAAAACGAGTCCATCTCCTTCTTTGAAATGGGCAAAATATATGCTAAAACAGCAGCGGGAAAGTATCAGGAAGATGAAACTTTAGCCATCTATCTTTCCGGAAAGCAAGTGCAAGACAGCTGGAGATCAAAAGCAGCGGAGCAGGATTTCTTTGCACTCAAAGGAATTGCCTTGGCTATTTGTGAATTATTAGGATTGAAAAAAGTGCATTTCAACCCAATTGGACATGTACAGTTCGAAGTCATTACTGGAAAGACAGTTCTTGGAACCATTGAATTAGTGGGTGCTAAAAAATTAGCACAATTCGATATCAAACAAGCTGTTGGATTTTTAAATTTTGATCTAACAACTTTATTGAAAGCATACTTATCTGGATCTGTGAAATACCAAGAGATCTCTAAATATCCATCTGTCGAAAGAGACCTTGCTTTGGTGATTGATCAATCTGTAGCGTATGCTGCGATTGAACAAGCCATTAAAACAGTGCAGTTAGATGCCTTAAAGGAAACACGCGTATTTGATATTTTTGTAAGTGATAAATTAGGTTTGAATAAAAAATCGGTTGCTATTAATTTCGTTTTCAATGCAGGATCGGCCACATTAACGGATACAGAAATCGATGGGATGATGAAAAAATTAATTGCCGCATTTAAAAAAAATATTCAAGCAGAAATTAGAAAATAAGTACTTTCAAGTCATAAACAAATTTCCATGTCTGACTTACAGACCGCTTTATTAGGCCTCCAAGAAAAACTGCAAGCTTTGCTTAAGCGACAACTTGCCTTGGAGAAAGAAAACCACCAATTGAAGGGGAATTTGGCGGAGCAGCAACATCTGATAACGCAGCTTCAAAATGAACTTAAAAATGAACAAGCTGCCTTGATTACCGCTCAGATGCGACCTGCACAACAAATGGACCCCGCAGAAAAAGCAGCATTGAACAAGAAAATTGACGATTTTATCAAAGAAATTGACCACTGTATACAAAACTTGAATCCTTAACCATGTCTGATAACCCTATCGATCCTTCAGAAAACTTGATCCCTGTTAATATATTGATTGCAGACAGGAATTATAGGGTTAAAATTAGCCCTAAGGACGAGGAGGCTGTGCGCAAAACCGCCGCCTTGATCAACCAAAAGATGGTGGAGTACAAGACCCTATATGCAGGCAGTGATACCCAGGATTACATCTCTATGGTCCTATTATGGTTCACCACAGAACAGCAACAAAATAGCCAAAAGCTATATGAAATTGAGGCGATACAAGCCCAAATTGATAACATGTCCGCCTCCATTGATAAAGTGCTAGTAAATACCAACTTATAACACATTATTGGGTCTATTCGGGCCAATCTTTACATTAATTGTTTATCTTCGTTGCCTAACCTTAGTGAAGAAGTAGGGTGATTTTATTTAACACAACAAGATTAAACAATGGACCAAACAATATTATTATTGATCATCGGGGGCGCCTCTGGAATAGGAGGTTTACTCATAGGGCGATTTGCTTTCGCCAAGAACACCAAAAAGCAGGTGGAAGACGCAGAAAATCAAGCAGCTAATATTCTTAAAGAGGCAGAATTAAGGGCCGAAACCATCAAGAAAGAAAAGCAATTAGAAGCGAAAGAGCGTTTTGTACAATTGAAGGCAGATCATGATCGTGAATTGCTAGAAAAGAATAAGAAAATTGGTGAAGCTGAAAATAGAATTAAGCAACACGAATTAAGCATTAATCAAAAGTCGGTTGTTTTAGACAAGCAAATCAATGACAACGAAGCGATCAAAGAAAAATTAAATCGTGAAATTGATTTAGTGAATATTAAGCGTGGTGAATTAGAGAAACACCAGGAAGAACATATTCGTCGTCTCGAAAAAATTGCCAATTTAACTGCTGAAGATGCAAAACAACAATTGATTGAAAGTTTAAAGAACGAAGCGCAATCTCAGGCTTTGGCTTTACAACAAGACATCATTGAAGATGCAAAACAGAAAGCAAATAAAGAAGCAAGAAAAATCATCATCCAATCTATTCAAAGAACAGCTGCGGAAGTAGCGATTGAAAATACAGTGACTGTATTCAATTTAGAGTCTGACGAAATGAAAGGACAGATTATTGGTAGAGAAGGTCGTAATATTCGTGCGATTGAAGCTGCAACAGGTGTTGACTTGATTGTAGACGATACACCAGAAGCGATCTTGTTATCTTCATTTGATCCATTGAGAAGAGAGATTGCACGTTTGAGTTTACAAAGATTGGTTGCTGATGGTCGTATTCACCCAGCACGTATCGAGGAAGTGGTGGATAAAACACGTCGTCAGTTAGAAGAGCAGATTGCTGAAATTGGAGAGCGTACAGTGATTGAATTAGGTATCCATGGTTTACATAAAGAATTGATTCGTATCATTGGTAAAATGCGTTTCCGTTCTTCTTACGGACAGAATTTATTGATGCACTCTCGTGAGACTGCTAATTTATGTGGTATCATGGCAGCTGAATTAGGATTGAATCCTAAATTGGCAAAACGTGCCGGTTTATTACACGATATCGGTAAAGTACCTGACGAAGAGACTGAATTAAGCCACGCATTATTAGGGGCTAAATTAGCCGAGAAATATGGTGAAAATCCAGCGGTAGTGAATGCCATTGGTGCCCACCACGATGAAATGGAAATGCAATATGTGATTTCTCCAATTATCCAGGCTTGTGACGCTATCAGTGGTGCAAGACCAGGTGCAAGACGTGAAATCATGCAACAATATATCCAACGTATCAAGGATTTGGAGAACTTAGCACTTGGTTATCAAGGCGTTGAGAAGGCTTACGCCATCCAAGCTGGACGTGAATTAAGGGTGATTGTAGAAGCAGAAAAAGTAACAGACCAATCCTCTGACCAATTGAGCTTCGAAATTGCCCAAAAAATACAGACCGAAATGACCTATCCTGGTCAAATCAAAGTAACGGTGATCCGTGAAAAGAGAGCTGTAAACATTGCTAGATAGACGCATAAAGAGGATAAAAGGCCCTAAAAAGCATGGATTTTAATATTTGGATCAAATAATTTGGAGAATAGCAAGTGTAACCCTACCTTTGCCCTCCGCAAAAAAAATGAATTATGAGCGTAGCAGTAAACTTCGTACACGAGCAATTAACAGCAAAGAAATCTTATCCAGCATTCAAAGCTGGTGATAATATTACCGTAAACTACAAGATCGTAGAGGGTGGTAAAGAGCGTATCCAAAGTTTCCGTGGGGATGTGATTAAAACCCAAGGAACTGGAGCAACAGCTACTTTTACCGTTCGTAAGATCTCTGATGGGGTAGGTGTGGAGCGTTTGTTCCCTTTCTTATCTCCAAATATTGATGGTATCGTTTTAAACAAGTCTGGTAAGGTACGTCGTGCTAAATTGTACTACTTACGTGACAGAAGCGGTAAGAGCGCTCGTATTAAAGAGAAAAGATTCTAAGCCTAATCGCTTAAATTATATAAAGGTCCTCTATTCGAGGACCTTTTTTTGTGCTATTTGCATTACCTTTATCATTCTAAACGATACATTATGGGCAACTTAGGATTTCAAGAATTATTAATTATTGGTATAGTTATTTTAGTCATGTTCGGTGGTCGTAAAATCCCTGAATTCATGCGTGGATTAGGTAAAGGCATCCGCGAATTCAATGACGCTAAAAATAACGTGAAAAAAGAAATCGAAGAAGGCATTAAAGATAAGGACGAGAAAGCTTCTTAAAAAACGATGTTCTGTTTCACTGACATTCAAACCTACCATGGTCAATTAAAGACCGGAGCAACAACTTGTGCGCAAGCAGTACAATTTTATCTAGACCAAATTGAAAGCCAACAAAATCTAAATGCTTATTTAGAAGTTTTTGCTGACGAGGCAATTGAATGCGCCAAGGCATTAGATCAAGAAAGACTTGATGGGAAACCAATGGGCGCATTACATGGTGTTGTGGTAGGTATCAAAGATGTGATTTCTTACAAGGGGCATGCATTGTCTGCGGCTTCTAAAATGCTAGAAAATTATACAGCTGTCTATTCGGCGACTGCGATTGAAAGATTACTTACAGCGGGTGCGATTATTATTGGTCGTCAAAACTGTGATGAATTTGCCATGGGTAGTAGCAATGAAAATTCTGCCTTTGGTGCAGTAAAAAATGCGGCCAATCAATCCTTGGTTTCGGGTGGTTCTTCTGGCGGCTCAGCGGTTGCAGTGCAAGCGAATTTATGCATGGTGAGTTTAGGATCCGATACAGGTGGATCTGTTCGCCAGCCTGCAGATTTTTGTGGGGTAGTTGGATTCAAGCCTAGTTATGGTAGGGTGTCAAGATATGGACTCATCGCATATGCCTCCTCTTTTGATCAGATAGGTATTTTAAGTAAAAATATTTCGGACACAGCCATTGTGTTAGAAGTGATTGCGGGGGCAGACGAATTTGATAGCACGGTTTCTGCACAAGTGGTGCCTGCTTATAGTGAAGCCCTTCATACCGTGAGTGCAAAAAAGAAAATTGCCTACTTCAAAGAAACTTTAAGTCATCCAGGCTTGGATCCTGAAATCAAAAATCAAATCAAAAATCAAATTGAACAATTACGCGCAGCGGGGCATACGGTAGATGCGATTGATTTTGATTTATTAAATTACATAGTACCAACGTATTATGTTTTAACTACAGCAGAGGCTTCAAGTAATTTATCCAGGTATGATGGTATTCGATTTGGACACAGAACTTCTAAAAATGTGGAGGACTTGAATGCATTGAATACTTTGTCTAGGACTGAGGGTTTTGGTGCAGAAGTACAACGTAGAATTTTATTGGGTACTTTTGTTTTAAGTGCTGGTTATTTTGATGCTTATTTTACCAAAGCACAGCAGGTGCGACAAAAATTAGTAGATTTTACAAATCAAGTTTTTGAACAATACGATTTCATTATTTCGCCAACGGTGCCAACGACAGCCTTTAAAATTGGCATGCAACATTCATCAGCATCTGATGTTTTTTTAGCCGATATTTATACGGTGTATGCAAACCTGGTTGGTATTCCTGGCATTTCATTGCCTTTGTATACCCATTCAAACGGAATGCCATTTGGACTTCAAGTAATGAGTGCTTCATTTAATGAATCGGCATTACTCCAATTTTCAAATTCAATCATGAAATCATAGCTGCTTTCCAATGAGACTATTTTTATTCCTTTATTGTTTACTTTTTTGTTTTGGCCGTATTGCTGCGCAAGATAGTTTGAGTTTTAATAGAATTGGCTTTAGCAGTTTATTCTCTGTGCAACAAGTGCCTAATATAGACAAGTCTTTTGTCATTGAAATGCACCCCAAGGCAATCAGTTTTGTACAATCCTATATCGAAAAAGAAGGGGCAGGTTTGAGAAAGATGAAAACCTGGGCAAAACCTTATTTTAATTTATACGATGAAATTTTAATTGCCAATGGGATACCAGTGGAATTAAAATATTTGAGTGTCATCGAAAGTCATTTAAGTTCGCAAGCAGTTTCCTGGGCAGGTGCTGCGGGTCCTTGGCAAATTATGCCTGCAGAGGCTACCCGATTAGGCTTGAAATTACTTCCTAACGACGAAAGAATGGACTATCAAAAAAGCACGCAGGCCGCAGCAACCATTCTTAAAGAATTGTACCAGCAATTTGGGGATTGGTTATTAGTGGTGGCTGCTTATAATGGTGGTGCAGGAAGACTCAGTAAAGCGATTGAAAAAAAGAAAACAAATGACTTTTGGGCCTTGCAATATGAGTTACCATTGGAAACAAGGAATCATGTTAAAAAATTCATCGCCACACATGCTATTTTCGAGGGGGTATCAATGGCAGAACTAGATAAAAATCAAAATAGTGCGGGAGCAAAAATGAGTATTGAACCTTTGGGGATGGAAAAAATCATTATTTCTGGCAGGTACAATGTAAAAACAATTGCAGTATGGTTAAAGATGCCATTAGCTTATCTCAAGGAATTGAATCCAAATATGGATGAAAAATTGTCTGCAGGAAAAGCTTATACAATGATGTTGCCAACCAAAGAGGCTAAAATATTTGAGGCCCATAAAAATCAAATTTTACAGGCCTCAATACAATCTTTATATCTGGATATCGATTAACGAATTATCGGATCCAATCTTTAGAAGTCATCATCGAATTCGTCTTTGTCATCAAATAAATCATCGTCTTCTAAACTCAAGTCTTCTTCTAAACCAAAATCATCTTCTTCTCCTTTTTTTGCTTTACCCGCTTTCTTAGTTGTCTTAGGTAAATCAAATTCTGCAAAGTCAGGGTCCCAACTGTCATCTTCTTCCTCTGTCTTACCCCAATCGTCAGTCTCTTCCTCATCGTCTAAATCGTCATCCTCGTCATCATCATTTTTCTTTGAAGATGTCTTGCTTGATTTTTCAGCTTTGACTACGCCGTTTTTTGGTGTCGCTGTCTTTTTCTCTTTTGTAGATTTTACTGCCATAACTCAATCAAAATATTTATGTAAATTTCAAATGAAAATTTTATTTATCAAAAATAATGCGACTTTTTTTATTGCTTTTTTTTGACTATAAATGTACAATTTGATCTCTACCCGGACCATTGGATACATACTTCACAGGCACTCCTAAATATTTATTAATAAAATCAATATATGTTTTCATGGTCGCTGGTAATTCGGCATCCTTTTTCATTTTGGTGGTATCTACTTCCCAGCCTGCCATTTTTTTCCAAATAGGGGTAACAGGGGTGCCAACCAATTGGAATGGAACATAGTCTATTTGTTTGCCTTCCATTTCATATGCAATACCTAATTCTAGTTCTTTAAATGAGTCTAGAATATCTGCTTTAGTCATAATAATCTGCGTTACACCATTGATCATACAAGTATATTTCAATGCAACTAGGTCAATCCATCCACATCTGCGTGGTCTTCCGGTTGTCGCTCCAAATTCGCTTCCGATTTTTCTTAATTCTTCTCCTTTTTCGTCATGCAATTCGGTAGGAAAGGGTCCGCTACCCACTCTAGTACAATATGCTTTTGAAATCCCAAAGACTTCCCCAATTTGTTTTGGAGAAACGCCTAGGCCAGTACAAACCCCAGCAGAAATCGTATTGCTTGAAGTCACAAATGGGAAAGTGCCAAAATCAATGTCTAACATTGAACCTTGAGCGCCTTCTGCTAATACTTTTTTACCTTTTGAAATTTGATCGTTGATAAAGTACTCACAATTGATAATATTCATTGTCTTTAAAAACTCAATCGCTTCAAAGAATTCAGTTTCCATTTCAGAAATATCTTCATTGAAATTATAGCTATCCAAAATCTTTTGATGCTTCATTCTTAAAGCAATGTATTTGCTAACAAACTTTTTATCTAGTAAGTCACCAACTCTCAAAGCGTTTCTGCCAGTCTTATCCATATAAGCTGGGCCAATTCCCTTTAATGTAGAGCCAATTTTAGCTTCTCCCTTAGACAATTCAGATGCTTTGTCTAAAGCTCTATGACTTGGAATAATAATATTAGTACGCTCCGAAATAAATAAATTCTTTTTCACATCTATGCCCATACTTGCAACAGCATCACACTCTTTTTTCAAAGTCACTGGATCTAATACAACGCCATTGCCAATGATATTGATTTTGTCTTGATGAAAAATGCCTGATGGGATTTGGTGTAAGACCATTTTAGTACCATTCACATATAAAGTGTGGCCTGCATTAGGTCCACCCTGAAAACGAGCAATGACATCGTAGTTGGGTGCAAAATAATCCACGATCTTTCCTTTACCTTCATCACCCCATTGAAGTCCTAAAATAACGTCTACCATAAATTTGAATTTGAGTAGCAAAAATAAGTCGAGAAATGGGGATTACCTATTTAAGGGTAGAATAAAAAGAAATGTTTTCACACATATTTTTCCCAGCATGTTGATTACTTGACTTTAGATCAAATCTGTATCAAAACGGGTCACTTTTTGAATGCCATGGAGGGTTTGAATCCGACTTACCAATTCCTCTAATTCATCTTTATCATGCACAAATACCTTGATGGTGCCTTCAAACATCCCATCCTTGGATTCAATGGTCAATGCTGCAATATTGATCTTGAGATCTCCACTAATTATGGTCGTTATTTTATTGACCACGCCAACGTCGTCTAATCCAATAATACTTAGTCCTGTAAGGAAGGAGATTTCTTTATTTTTAGCCCATTTAGTTTTGACAACACGATGCCCATAATTGGCTAATAACTGTGTCGCATTCGGGCAGCTTGTTCTATGAATAATTAATCCTTTACCAGTACTTACAAATCCAAATACATCGTCACCTGGAATAGGGTTGCAGCATTTGGCAAGATTGTATTGAATCTTATCACTTGATTCGCCAAAAATGATTAATTCTGAATCTCCTTTTTTGGGAAGGGGCTTGTAAATATGAGGTTCTGCATTTGGGTCTGGTGGAGCTACGATAGGCTTTGGTGCTTCTATCTTATCACCAATGACTTGGAAGCTTTTAAGCTCTCTGAGGTCAATCGATTTAGTTGCGATTTTGTATAATAAATCCAAATGACTTGGTAATTTGTAAAAGTGTACAAGTTGATCCAAGTTATGGGTACTATACACTGCGCCAATGCCTTCGAGCTTTCGTTGAGCGGTGTATTTTCCTTCTTCAGAAATGATTTTCTTTTCCTCCCTTAAGGCATCTTTGATACTGTTTTTTGCCTTTGCGGTCACCACATTATTTAACCAATCTTCTGTTGGTTTTTGTTTATTACTAGTGATGATTTCTATTTGATCACCACTTCTTAATTTATGGCTAATGGGCACCAATTTATGGTTGACTTTTGCACTAATACATTTTGATCCAATTGCGGTATGGATATAAAACGCAAAGTCAAGAGCAGAGCTATTGACCGGCAACATTTTCACCTCTCCCTTTGGTGTGTAGACATAAATCTCTTCTGCTAAAAAAGAAGTTTTAAAGTCTTGTAAGAAATCAATGCTTTCTTCCTGTTGATTGCTCAAAGCTTCTCTGATCTGTATGAACCATTTATCAAATCGGTCCTCGCTTTGATCTGTTCCTTCTTTGTATTTGTAATGCGCTGCTAAACCTTTCTCAGCAATTTCATTCATTCTTTTGCTTCGAATCTGCACTTCTACCCATTTACCATCAGGTCCCATTACCGTTGTATGCAAAGCTTCATAGCCGTTGCTCTTTGGGTTACTTAGCCAATCTCTTAATCTTTCGGGAGAGGGGAGGTATTCGTCAGTGACGATGGAATATACTTTCCAGCAGGCTTCTTTTTCTTTTTCTAAGGGGACATCAAGGATGATACGAATGGCAAAAAGATCATACACTTCCTCAAAGCTTACCCCTTTCTTTTTTATTTTATTCCAAATTGAGTGAATGCTTTTTGGGCGACCAAAAATATCGAATTGGAGTTCACTTTGCCCTAATTTTTCTTTTAAAGGTTTGACAAATTCATTGATATATTTTGTTCTTTCCCTTTTTGTTTCTGCTAATTTTTTTGCAATCTCACGGTAGGTTGCTGGCTCCATATATTTCATGGCCAGATCCTCCAATTCGGTCTTCATGTTGTACAAACCCATTCTGTGAGCGAGAGGTGCGTATACCCAAATAGTTTCAGAGGCAATTTTTAATTGTTTCTCTTGCTTCATGGAATCCATGGTACGCATATTGTGCAGCCTGTCCGATAATTTGATTAGGATTACTCTTGGGTCATCTGTTAGTGTAAGTAAGATTTTTTTGAAATTCTCTGCTTGTTGACTGCTATTGGTGTCCATCACATTTGCAATCTTTGTCAATCCATCCACAATTTTTGCAATCTCATTTCCAAATTCTCTTCTGATATCATCTAAAGTAATATCGGTATCTTCTACAGTATCATGCAATAAAGCACAGATGGTACTTCGTACACCCAATCCAATTTCATCTGCTGCAATCATTGCAACAGCAATCGGATGAAGGATGTATGGCTCTCCACTTTTACGACGCATTGTTTTATGCGCTTCGGCAGCCATTTCAAATGCGGTTCTAAGCAATTCCCGATCCCCTTTTTTTAATTTAGTCCTTAGGGTTCTAAGCAATGCACGGTAATGGCGAACAATTTCTTTTTTTTCTTGTTCGTCGGTCAAGTTGTAGGGTGTTACAACTGCATTCAATAATTCTTGATCGGTACTTTCCATGCTTTTACGAAAATACGTAAAAGCGGTGTAACTTTACTTCGCTATGTCGTCAACCCAGCCTAAACCCATATTCAAATCTGCTATCTTAAGTAGGGTGTTTTCTTTTGTTGGCCCATATCGCTTTATTTTTTGGATCAATGTCTTTTTAGGCATCTTTTTAGCGTTCGCTACCCCTATTCGACCTTATTTGATTCAAGCGACCGTGAACTTGGCGATTGGCAAATTAGTTGTACTGCCTAAATGGGTGCATTGGTTCTTGCCAAATGAAGCATTTAATTCAGTGCTGCAATTAATATTGGCGATATCCCTTTTCCAGGTGGCGTTCATTGTTATTGAAACCATATTTCGTTTTTGTTTTACCTATGGTATGTCCTGGTTAGGGCAACAAGTGATTCGAGATTTAAGAAATAAAGTGTACCAAAAAATCATGTATTGGGAAATGCGTCAGTTTGATAAAACGCCTATTGGTACATTGACTACAAGAACAATCAATGATATTGAAAGTATCAACGATATTTTTTCGGATGGATTGATTCCGATCATCGCAGATTTTTTAACGATTGTGGTCACTTTAACGACAATGTTTTTTATCAATTGGGAATTGACTTTGATTTGTTTAATTCCATTTCCAATTATGATTGTGGCCACTTATTTTTTCAAAGAAAGTGTGAATAAAAGTTTTGTCCAGGTGCGCAATGCGGTTGCAGCGCTCAATGCATTTGTGCAAGAACATATTTCTGGCATGCAAGTGGTACAAGCTTTTGCAGCAGAAGAAAAAGAGATGAAAAAATTTGATGCCATTAATGAGCATCATAAAAATGCAAACATTAAAGCCATCTTTGCTTACTCCGTATTTTTTCCAGTGGTGGAAGTTGTTTTGGCTTTAAGCATTGGATTAATTGTTTGGTGGGTAGCAGGCCAAAGTTTAGACGCAGGGATGTTGGTGGCGTTTATTTTATTTTTAAATCAGATTTTTAGACCGCTAAGGATGATTGCAGATAAATTCAATGTCTTGCAAATGGGCATGGTTGCTGCAGAGCGTGTTTTTAAGATTTTAGATAATGAAGACGTTACATTAGATCAAGGACAATATGCGCCTACTCAGATTCATGGTGCGATTGAATTTAAAAATGTCCAATTTGCTTATCAAGCACCCAATTGGATTTTAAATGAATTAAATTTTACGGTAGCTGCTGGAGAAACAGTGGCTTTAGTAGGACCAACTGGAAGTGGAAAAACGTCCATCATTAGTATTTTGAATCGCTTATATCCTTATCAAGCAGGTCAAATTTTATTAGATGGGGTCTTGATTGAAGACTATGCACTAGACCGATTAAGGGCATCGATAGGCGTTGTTTTACAAGATGTATTTTTATTTTCAGGATCGGTTTATGACAATATCACTTTACGCAATCCATCCATTCGCCCCGAACAAGTGGAGGAAGCTGCAAAGATGATTGGTATGCATGATTTTATTATGCAACTTCCTGGAGGTTATCAGTATCATGTGATGGAAAGAGGCGCTACTCTGAGTTTGGGACAAAGGCAATTATTGAGTTTCATCCGTGCACTTTTATACAATCCAAGTATTCTAATCTTAGACGAAGCCACTTCATCTATCGATACGGAGAGTGAACAATTGATTGAAAAAGCAATTGAAACTTTGATTCAGGGAAGAACATCTATTGTGATTGCACATCGATTATCGACCATCCGAAAGGCAGACCAGATCCTTGTGCTAGAGCAGGGAAAAATCATAGAAAAGGGGACACATCAGCACTTAATGGAGCAGGGTGGATTTTACAAGGCCCTGAATGAAATGCAATTTGATCCCAAAAAGGGCGCTTAATTTTTAAATACTTGAAATTCAAGTATTTAGGAGAATCGAAAACATTTTTTTTCGAGCTATATTTCTGCTAAATATTATGAATTTTCAGCAGCATTATCCCTATCTTTGCCGCAAATTTTGAGATCACTATGGCATCTAGAACTATTAAATCTTTACTGGTATTGTGTTTGAGCTTGTTTACAATGGCATTTTCTGGCAATGTATTTGCGAATGAAAAAGCGGTGCAAACTGAGCAGGGCAATCCAGCAGCAGCACATGAACCAGCAGCACACGAAGCAGAAGCATTTAATGTAACAGAGACGATATTAGATCACATCAAAGATGATCATAGCTGGCATTTATGGGGACACACTTCTCTTCCTTTACCTGTCATTTTATATACTCCAAAAGGATTCGAATTTTTCTCTTCTGCAAAATTCCTGAATGAACACCATGAAGAAATTATGTACAAAGGGAATTATGATTATAAAATCATCGAGGGCAAAATAAAAATAGTAGACGCAACAGAAGCAGTTGATCTGGAAGCATCTAAAGGTTTATGGGATTTTTCAATCACTAAAAACGTAGCTTCTTTATTTGTATCAGTGTTTATTCTTTTAACCGTACTCCTTACTGCGGCAGGGGCCTACAAAAAAACAGGCATCACTACTGCACCTAAAGGTGTGCAATCTTTCATGGAGCCTATTGTATTATTTGTAAGAGACGAAGTTGCTATTCCAAATATTGGTAAAAAGAAGTTTGCTAAGTACATGCCATTTTTATTAACTATTTTCTTTTTGGTTTTAGTCAATAACTTTTTAGGATTGGTTCCATTCTTCCCAGGCGGTGCCAACGTAAGTGGTAATATTGCTTTCACAATGACACTTGCAGTTTGTGTATTTGTGGTGGTTAATTTAAGCGCAAATAAAAATTATTGGGAACATATTTTCTGGATGCCAGGTATGCACTGGAGTATGAAGTTGTTCTTAGCACCAATTGAATTAATTGGTGTATTCACTAAGCCTATCTCTCTAATGATTCGTTTGTTTGCGAACATTACAGCAGGCCACATTCTAGTATTAAGTTTGATTTGTTTAATTTTTATATTCAAAACAGTTTATGCTTCTGCAATTGCAGTGCCGTTTGCTGTTTTCATTGGAATGATTGAATTGTTGGTCGCTTTTTTACAAGCGTACATCTTCACCATGTTGAGTGCCATGTATATTGGTATGGCAACAGAAGAACACCATCATGAAGCACATGACCATGAAGGACATAAAAATGTAGCACATCACTAAAATATTTATTTAAATCTTTTTTCAATAACAATTAAAACGTAAAAAAAATGGTAGTAGGAAGTGTTGCCGCAATTGGCGCTGGATTAGCAGCTATCGGTGCTGGATTAGGTATCGGTATGATTGGTAAGGGTGCTGTTGAAGGTATTGCTCGTCAGCCAGAAGCTGCTAACGAAATCCGTTCTAACATGATTGTTGCTGCTGCGTTCGTAGAGGCTGTTGCCTTGTTCGCTGTGGTAGTTGCCCTTTTGGGTAACGGATAATCTGTTAAAGATTTCTTTAAAGAACTAAATAGGCCCTAGCACAGGGCGAAAGGCCTATTTTTTATTAGATTCATTCATTAAGATAAACGAATAGTATGTTTTTATTAGAAGTAAATCCTCTTGTGTTACCAGATATCGGTTTGGTATTTTGGAACACCATTGCGTTTTTAGTGCTTTTGATTGTGCTAGGTAAATTTGCTTGGAAGCCAATGCTTAAAGCAATTGCTGAGCGTGAAAGTGGAATTGAAGAAGCGTTATTACGTGCAGACAAGATGAAAGCTGAAATCGCTGCAATGCAAAATGAAAATGAAACATTGTTGGCTAAAGCACGTGAAGAAAGAGCTGGCATGATTAAAGATGCAAAAGAGACTGCCGATAAGATGGTTTCTGAAGCAAAAGATAAAGCGAAGCAAGAGTATGACCGCATTATTAGCGACGCACAATTAGCGATTACACAACAAAAGAATGCTGCATTGACTGAAGTGAAGAATCAAGTAGGCACATTGGTTGTAGAAGTTGCTGAGAAAATTTTAAGAAAAGAATTGTCTAATAAAGCAGAGCAAGAAAGCTATATTAAACAAATTGCTGAAGGAGTTAAGTTAAATTAAAAAGTAAGAAATGCCCAACGCACGTTTAGCAGGAAGATACGCAAAGAGCTTACTCGATTTAGCCATTGAGCAAAATCAATTGGATACGGTGCATGCTGATATGAAATATTTTCAAGCAGTGTGTACACAAAGCAACGATTTTGTAAATGTGTTAAGAAGCCCAATCATTAAAGCGGATCAAAAGAATGCCATTGTACTTGCTGTGATTAAAGATGCAGTGAGCGCATTGTCTTTATCTTTTGTAGTTTTATTGGTAAAGAAAAGTAGAGAAAGCGCATTGCCTGAGATTGCAACTGCATTCATAGAACAATACAATGCATTAAAAGGAATACATCAAGTGAGTTTGACAACTGCTGTGGCAATTAGCGACGGTTTGAAGCAAGCTATTGAAACAAAAATTAAAGCGGAAACTCAATTCACAACAATTGAATTAACAACACATACCAACGAAGATTTAATTGGTGGTTTTGTATTGTCATTCGATAATAACTTAGTTGACGCAAGTATTAAAAGAGATTTATTAGATATCAAGAAACAATTTTTATCTAACGAGTTTGTATCAAAATTATAATTAACATAACAATCATACATTAAATAAGTATTTATGGTGGACATTAAACCTGATGAAATATCTGCAATTCTTAGACAGCAATTAAGCAATTTTAATGCTTCTGCTGATTTAGAAGAAGTAGGAACTGTATT
>CAMCQV010000030.1 GCA_945877085.1 Chitinophaga pinensis | reverse complement strand
AGCCGAAGCCTACGAAATTTTAAGTGATGCAGACAAGAAAGCGAAATACGATCGTTTTGGACATCAAGCATTTGGACCAGGCACAGGCGGTGGTGGTGGATATGGTGGTGGCGGAATGGACATGAATGATATCTTTAGCCAGTTTGGTGATGTGTTTGGGGATGATATGTTTGGCGGATTTTTTGGTGGTGGACAAAGCCGTTCAAGAGGTGGTGCAAAAGCAAGAGGTCAAAGAGGAAGTAACCTTAGGATTAAATTAAAACTGAATTTCGAAGAGATTGCAAATGGTGTGAATAAGCAAGTAAAAGTAAAGAAGCATGTGCTTTGTACAACTTGTGGAGGGAATGGTGCTAAAGATAAATCTAGTGTGCAAAATTGTGGTACTTGTAAGGGTTCTGGTCAAGTAAGAAAAGTAACCAACACTTTCTTGGGTCAAATGCAAACTGTGAATACCTGTCCAACATGTAATGGAGAAGGAAGTACAGTGACTGCAAAATGTACGGCTTGTAAAGGCGAGGGCAGAGTGTATGGCGAAGAAACTATTTCAATCGATATTCCTGCAGGTGTACAAGATGGTATGCAATTAAGTATGTCTGGTAAGGGCAATGCGGGTGAACGTGGTGGATCTTCAGGAGATTTAATCATCATGATTGAGGAAGAGCCACATGAGTCCCTGCATAGAGATGGACTGAATGTCTCTTTTGATTTATACATTACGATTCCTGACGCTATTTTTGGTACAAATGTAGAAGTGCCAACGATTGATGGTCGTGCCAAAATTAAAATACCAGCAGGTACACAAAGTGGTAAGATATTTAGACTAAAAGGAAAAGGATTCCCAGAAGTGCAGGGCTATGCAAAAGGAGATCAATTGATCCATGTGAATATTTGGACGCCACAAGAAGTAAGTGAAGAAGAAAAAATCGCTTTGAATAAAATGCAAGAAAGTGAAAACTTTAAACCTAAACCTGTCAAAGGGGATAAAAGTTTTTACGATAAGGTAAAAGAAGCTTTTAAGTAAATAATAAGATAATTTAAAAAGGGACAAATCAATTTGTCCCTTTTTTTATGCTTTTAACTGATAGATATCTTTACTGTTTCTGCCTAAGCCATCATAATCTAATCCATAGCCCACTACAAATTTATTAGGAATGTCAAAACAACTATAATCAACTTGAACCGGGTATTGTAAGGCTTCTTTTTTATTGAGTAATACTGCAATTTTTACAGATGCTGGTTGCATGCTATCTAATTGTGGAAGATAGTGATGTAAAGTCTTGCCTGTGTCAATAATGTCCTCTAAAATAATGATATGTCTGTCTTTTACATTGGTATCTAATCCTATTGCTGTAATCACATTGCCTGTCGAACTCGTGCCTTTATAGGATGCTAATTTAATAAAGCTTACTTCTGACTCAATTGTGACTTGCTTGAATAGGTCAGCGGTAAATAAGAAGGAGCCATTTAGAATGGATAAAAACAGTGGACGCTTCCCTGCATAGTCTTTATTTAATTGACCTGCTAACTCGGTAATTTTTTCTTGAATGGCTGCTTCCTTTAAATAAGGTTCAAATGTTTTATCTAGAACTTGAATGGTAGACATGTTATTTCTTTTTATTAAATAATATTACTTGTGTGCCTTCTTTTAAAGGTTCTGTTAATTGAGGATTATATAATTTTAATAGATTCAATTGAACGCCTTCTAGTTGGCTAATTTCTTGTAAACTAGTATTGTATTTTACAATGTGAAATGAGGCAGCACCTGCTTTCTTTTTTGGAGCAAGGAAAATCAATTGGTCACTTTCCAAAAGATTCGAAGCTTTAATATCATTGTATTCAAATAATTTATACAATGGTACTTTGTATTTAAGTGCGATCTCAATAAAAGACATTTTTTCTTTTCCAAGTATCACTGGCACTTGATTGATTCTAAATTGTCCTTCGGGATAATTGTATGAAGGCTTTTTGGATACAACAGGTTGCGTAATTGTAGAAGCCTTAGTTGAATCTATTTTAACAGGTTCTTTTTGAGTTGTTTGAACAACTGTAATGACTTCCTTATTAATGGTATCTTTTTGAATGGTGTCTTTTTGAGGAGCAGGCAATGTTTGTGAAGGCAATATTTTTTTAGGCAATGCCTTTGTGGGCAATGGCGCTAAATTATCTGTGGAATTCATTTGAGTTATACCTACAGGCTTATTCAAACTTTTTACTGGCGTATCAGTAATTATTTTATTTACGGGGGAATCATTCACAACTTTATTAACTACTGTATCAGCACTTGACTTATTTACTGGTGTATCAACAACAACCTTTTTTACGGGTACTTCTTCTGTTTCAATTTCATTTTCAAGCTCTGGGAAATTGTATTGCGCTAATTCGTAATCGTCGATGATTTTTAATAATTTTTTAGGATAGTCCGATGCAGTGGCATACCCAGCTTTCTTAAGTCCATAGGCCCATGCAGTATCATCTACCGGGTCAAGTAAAAACAAATTCACATAGTTAGGTCTATTCTTTAAAAAATTAGAATGGTCTTTAAAGGATACCTCAGCTGCATCATAGGCTCTAAAACATTCTTGTTTTGCATCATCATCTTGATACGCTTTGGCGCCTGTCCAATCCGATTTACATTTGATACCAAAGTGGTTATTATGGTTTTTAGCCAGGTTACTTTCACCACTATTGGATTCAAGAATTGCTTGAGCAAGGGTGATCGAAGCGGGTACCCCGGTTCTTTTCATTTCCTTCATTGCAATGGCCTTGTACTGCGAGATATAAGCAATGGTTGTTGGATTGTTTTGCGCCCATCCAATTTGGATGGTCATGCATAAAATCAATATCAAAAGTATAGGGTGCTTCATATTATTTTTTTCTAATCAAGGTTAATCCGTCTCTAACAGTCAACATAATTTTTTCAATGCCTTTATGTGCTAAAATATATTCATTGAATGCATGCATTGCTAAAGCGTTTTTGCCTGTTATTTTTTCTTCAAATACTTGTCCGTGAAACAATACATTGTCTGCAATGATCACGCCTTTATCCGACAACATTGGTAGTACTAAATTAACGTATTCAATATAACCAGTCTTATCTGCGTCAATAAAAACTAAATCCCATTGCTTTGTAAGGGTAGGTAAGATTGTTTTGGCATCTCCAATATGGGAGATAATTTGCTGTCCTTTTGCACTTGCATCAAAATGCACTCTCGCTGCATTTGCGTCTTCTGCTCTAAGCTCAATGGTATCTAAAGTCCCTGTAGCATTTAATCCCTCAGCTAAGCATAAAGTGCTAAAGCCAGTAAATGTGCCTATTTCTAAAATAGATGAAGGTGCCATCAGCTTACTAAAAAAGCTTAAAAAGCCTCCTTGGTTCCAATTGCTTTGCAAATGTGCATGAGGATGGATTAGCAAAGTTTGCTCGTACATAGGCCTTAAATAGGCCGGTGTGGCATCACTATAATGCGCTACATAGTCGTTGGCAGCTTGTTGAATAAAATCCATGCTGCAAATGTCTAATTTTTTTCGCTATTAGCCCTTGAAATAAGCCATAATCCTATAAAAGTTATCCCACCGTTGATGATCAATAGTTCTTGACCAATCCTGAAATTTCCAAATAATTGTGCTTGGTAATAGTCAAGCACCAAACAAAGGATTGGCGCCAAAACACAAATGACTGGTACAAGTGTATTGTTTAAGCTTCTTTTTGTTAAGATTCCAAATGCAAACAGACCTAATAATGGGCCATAGGTATAAGAGGCGATTTTCAATAATAAATCAATGGTACTCTTATTGTCTATCCATTTGAATACCATAACCATGATTAAAAAAATCAATGCAAAAGTTAAATGGGTTCTTTGTCTAATCTTTTTTTGTTCTGCCTCAGTCAAGTTTTTATCTCTTTGTAATCCTAATATGTCAATGCAGAAACTAGAAGTTAAAGCGGTGATGGCACCATCAGCACTAGGGAAAAGGGCAGAGATCAATGCAAGAATAAAAATAATAGATAAATACGGAGGCATATGATTTAAAGCCAGTGTCGGGAATAAATCATCACCAGTGGCAGTGATATTATTTTGAGCAGCGTATAAATGTAATAAGCCACCTAAGTATAGGAATAAGCTAATTGCAATTAACATGGTGATCCCAATGGTCACCATATTTTTTTGGGCATCCTTAAGCGTTTTTACTGAGATGTTTTTTTGCATCATTTCTTGATCCAATCCAGTCATGGTTAAAGTGACAAAGGCACCCCCAATAATTTGCTTCAAGAAAAAGGATTTACTATTCACGTCCATACTAAATACATCAGCTAAATGCTTAGATGGATTTCCTGCAAGCGCTTGGTTTTGCATAGCAGTCAGTCCTTGTATTACATTCAAATCAAGTTTTGATAAGATATAGATACTACAGATAATCAAACCCATTAACATCCCTGATGTTTGCAATGTATCTGTCCAAACAATTGTTTTAACACCACCTTCATAAGTGTACAATAAGATCATGACTAAAATCACTACTGTAGTCGCCCAAAAAGGCACATGCATATTGTCAAGTATAAAGTATTGTAAAATTTTGACAACCAAATACAATCTTGCTGTTGCACCTAGTGTTCTTGAAAGAATAAAAAAGGAGGCACCTGTTTTGTATGCACTAAAACCTAATCTGCCTTCAAGATAATTATAAATAGAAGTCAAATTTAATTTATAATAAATGGGTAGCAACACATAAGCAATCGCTAAATAACCAATTAAATAACCCAATGTGATTTGCAAATAATGAAATGCATCTTTTCCTACAGCACCTGGGACACTCACAAATGTAACGCCACTTAAAGAAGTACCAATCATGCCAAACGCCACCAACATCCAATTGCTATTTTTATTACCAATAAAAAAAGACATGTTATTACTGTTCTTGCCAGTGATTTTGGCTACGCCTAATAACACTAAAAAGTAAAGGATGACGAATATAAAAAGGGTGGTTGCGCTCATAGTTAATTGATTGACATTTTGATAAGGCAAAGTAAAGAGAATCTTTGAAATATTTTGCTAAAATACTTCTATATTCGAGTATAAAAATAGATTTCATGAAAATAAAGTCCCTTACAGTTTTCTGCGGATCAAAATCGGGCAATAATCCTAGTTTTATGAAAGCCGCGACTGATTTAGGAAATCTATTAGCCCAAGAAAATATAGTATTAGTCTATGGCGGAGGCAATAAAGGCTTAATGGGTGCGGTTGCGAATGGTAGTTTGGAACATGGAGGTAGGGTGATTGGAATCATGCCAAAATTATTATTAGAATGGGAGGCACAACATAAAGGTTTAACAGAATTAATTGTGACCGAGACCATGCATGAAAGAAAATTACTTTTATACGATAAAGGGGATGCTGCAATTGTGCTACCTGGTGGCTTGGGCACATTTGATGAACTTTTTGAAATGCTCGTTTGGAATAATTTAAGCATTCATGATAAAAAAATAGTGCTTTATAATTTTGAAGGATTTTATGATCCTTTGGTCGCTATGATCAATAAAATGGAAGAAGAAGATTTTTTATACGAACGCAGTAGGTATCGTCTGCATGTTTGTAAAACACTTGAAGAAATTAAGGCTGCTTTTTCTTAGCGCTTAAAATAGGGAATGCAAAACCCGCTCTAATGATTGGATCCGCTCTGTTGAACCCATCTCTGTAGGGGGAATTTGGATTTTTAAATAAATCAATCATGACACTAAAATAGGTCATCCCATTTTCTGATCTAGTTCCATACCCAATACCTGCTAACAGACTCTCTGCTCCAAAACGAATACTTCTTGAAGCACCCGCATTGATCCCTTCTGTACCCCTGTCTTTGAACCTGCTCCAAGTATAATTGTATTCAGGTTGAATTTGTATGAAAAATTTTTCAAGCGGCCAGATCCTTGTAAATGCCCCCGCACCCAATTGGAAACTTCTCGAGGAGACACCAGATAACCCATTGCCAATTGTGGGGTTAAAAGATTGAAAAAACAAATTTGTGGCAGCGCCAAAATCTACATAGTCATTGACACGCTTATACATTTCGGGATTAAGTCCAAGTTGAAATGAACCCGCACCACCACCAATCACTATATTACCTCCAATAAAAATTGGGTTCACATTCATAGATGGCATTGTCTTTATGACTTCTTGTGCCTTCGCTGTAATGCTACAGGTTAAAGCAATTAGGATTATGTATATAATTTTTTGTTTCATTTAACTAAGATCAAATATTTTACCTGCGTTTAAAATATTATTCGAGTCGAATGTTTTTTTAATACCACGCATGAGCTCTAATGATGCATTGGTAAATACCACAGGCATATAAGGTTTTTGAATTAAACCAATGCCATGCTCTCCACTAATTGTCCCGCCTAAACTATGTACAAGAACAAATAACTCTTTTAAAATTGTCGTCATCTCTTCATTGCCATGGCTGTTTTTGATGGTAGGGTGGTTGATTCTAATATGCAAATTACCATCTCCTGCATGTCCATAACACACTACTTTAAATCCATTCTTCGCACCTAATGCTTTGGCTCCTTTAATTAATTTAGGTAATTCGGCTCTTGGAACAACTGTATCTTCCTCAATCGTATATCCTGCCATCACTGCCGCTTCATTGGCTTTGCGTCTAATTTTCCAAAGCTCATTTTTTTGTTGGGCATCATCCGCAAAAAATAATTCTCCTGCTTCAAATTGAGAAAGCACTTCTGAAATCGCTTCCATTTCACCCATAAGTACATCCATATTATTGCCATCCACTTCTATAATCAAATGTGCTGCTAAATTTTCTGTTAATGGAATGGCTGTACTATCTAATATTTTTGATGCAAGTGTAATGGCGTCAATTTCCATTAATTCCATCGCACTTGGTGTAATACCTGCTCTAAATATGGCACTCACGGCTTCACTTGCTTTTTCTAAACTATTGAAAGGAGCAAGCATTAATAAATCAAATTTTGGATGCGGGATTAATCTTAAAACAATTTTAGTTACAATACCTAAAGTACCTTCACTGCCCACAATCAATTGTGTGATATTATAACCAGTTGCATTTTTTAAAATATTGGATCCTGTCCAAATGATTTCACCATTTGGTAATACCACTTCCAAATTGATCACATAATCTTTCACCACGCCATATTTAACCGCCTTAGGTCCGCCTGAATTTTCTGAAATATTTCCACCAATAAAACAACTGCCTTTACTTGCAGGATCGGGAGGATAAAACAAACCTTTCTCCTTCACTTCATTTTGTAATACTTCTGTAATAACGCCTGGCTCGGTGGTGACTTGTAAGTTTCTTTCGTCTATTTCTAAAATTTCATTGAATCTTTCCATTGCAATCACCAATCCGCCTAAATGAGGTAGTGCGCCACCGCTTAAGCCTGTACCAGCACCTCTTGGAGTCACTGGTATCAAGTGTTGGTTCGCTAATTGCATCAAAGCACTTATCTCCTCTGGCTTTCTTGGCTTTACAACAACCGCTGGATTAAAATGCAAACGTTCAGTGTGGTCTTTGCCGTATTTCTCAAAACTTTCCGCATCTGTAAAAACATATTCGGCACCAACAATGGATTTAATTTGTTCCAGTATTTCCGGCGTAATTTGTTGCATCTATAAATTTATTTTTCGTTATAACAAGGATCTAAAATAAACCGTACAATGTACTATCTACCTTACTAATGATATGGCCTAAATCTTCTTCAGATTCGCCAAATTTAATTTTATCACAATCAATTACAAGCAATGGACCTTCTATATAATTTTCAATCCACTTATTGTAATAGTCATTTAATCTTTTTAAATAATCTAAACGAATATTCTCTTCATATTCTCTGCCTCTTTTTTGAATTTGTGAAACAAGGGTAGGGACAGATGCTTTTAAATAAATCAATAAATCTGGAGGTTGAACCATCGATTTAATGGTATTAAAAAAGCCAAAGTAATTATCAAAATCACGTTTGCTCATCAAACCCATCTCGTGTAAGTTGGGTGCAAATATATTAGCATCTTCGTAGATAGTTCTATCTTGAATGATGGTTTCGGTACCTTTTTGTATTTCTAAAATTTGATTCAATCTGCCATGCAAAAAATAGATCTGCAAGTTGAAGCTCCATCTTGGCATATCATCGTAAAAGTCCATTAAATAAGGGTTATGGTCCACATCTTCAAATTGGGGGATCCAACGGTAATGCTTACTCAACAACTCAGTCAATGTTGTTTTACCAACGCCAATATTGCCTGCGATTGCTACGTGTTTTGGTTTTTTAGTTGTTGCTTTTGCCATAATCTTATGCGTGTAGTTAAATGATTCAGATTGATTTTATAGGTATTCCATTCCAACTGCTTTTCTAACAGTGGTCAAAGTAGCTGAAGCACTTGCTCTTGCTTTGTCAGCACCTTGGTGTATGATTTTTAAAAGTAAATCTTTGTTGTTTTGTAAGTCAGCTGCTTTGGTTCGAATTGGATTGATAAATTGCACCATGTCCTCGGCCAATTGTTTTTTCATATCACCATAACGAATAATACAATTACCCTCTGAACTATTGTTAAAGTCGTCCTCGAATTTTTTTACCGTATCTGCAGTACTCACTAAACCCATTAGCGTAAATAAGTTTTGGATGTAGTCAGGTTTTACTGAATTAGGTGTTAAAGGCCCTTGGTCTGTTTTTGCCTTCATGACTTTTTTGCGAATCAACTCATCCTCATCCGCTAAAAATAAAGTAGTCATTTGATTTTCACTCTTACTCATTTTTCCGTTACCATCTAAGCCCATGATTTTCACCAATTCGCTGTTATAATTAAAAGCATAAGGTAAAGGGAAAGTCTCTCCGTAACGGTGGTTGAATCTTTCCGCAAAATTGCGCGCCATTTCTAAGTTTTGTTCTTGGTCTTTTCCAACAGGCACTTTGACTGCGCGATGAATTAAAATATCAGCAGCTTGTAACACTGGATAAGTTAATAATCCTGCATTCACATTTTCGGGTTGCATTCTAACTTTGTCTTTAAAAGTTGTGGTCTTTTCAAGTTCACCTTTATAAGCCAACATATTTAAATACAAATACAATTCTGCTATTTCTGGCACATCACTTTGAACATATAAAGACACTTTCTCTGGGTCTAATCCACAAGCAATATTTTCTGCCACCACACGCAACACACTTTCTTGTAAAGTTTTTGTATCAGGATGGGTTGTTAAGCTATGCCAATTTGCTACAAAAAAATAGCAATTGAATTCATCTTGCATGCGGACATAATTGCGCATTGCACCAAAATAATTTCCTAAATGTAAGAAGCCAGTAGGCCTAATTCCACTCAATACGATTTCCTTTTCCATAGCTGTGCGAAGATAATGAATCGCAATCCCATTTTTTGCCATCTTTTTGGGATATTTGCCCTGAATCTAAAAAAAATCGCTTGAGTCTAGCATCTCTTTTATCCAGTCCCATCGAATACCTAAAGGGTGTAGGCCCTTTGAGGGCGGAATTGCTTAAAAAAGAGCTCAGTATATATACATTCGGCGACTTATTACAACATTTCCCACATAGGCATGTAGACAAGACCAAGGTGACGCCTATCTCAGCATTGACCCCCGAGATGGACTTTGTCCAGGTTAAAGGGGTCTTATTGGGTCTGCATTCAATTGGAGAGAAGCGGTCAAGAAGGATGGTGGCGCAGTTAAGAGATGAATCGGGCATTCTGGAGTTGGCCTGGTTTCAGGGCATCCAATACGTTCAAAAGAATTTAGTGGAGGGTCAGACCTATTTAGTTTTTGGGAGATTGGGCTTTTTTAATGGCAAGCCACAGATCGTGCATCCGGAAATAGAAGCCTTTGAGGTCCAAACCATGGCACAAAAATCATTGCTTGAGCCAGTTTATGGTTCCACAGAGAAATTAAAATCAAGGGGATTGAACGGAAAACAATTAGGCAAACTTACCCAAGTATTGTTTCAGCAAATTAGTGAAAGGGATCTACCAGAAAATTTACCCGCGCATTTATTAGTGGATAGAATGGGTAGATGGGAGGCGTTTAGACAAATTCATTTTCCATCCAGTCAGGCAAAATATAAACAGGCATTATCACGATTAATTTTTGAAGAATTATTCATCGCACAAATCAGGTTGAATTTAATTAAGATTGATCGGCATAAAAATAGCAAAGGACAGGTGTTTGAAAAAGTGGGAGACTACTTTAATACATTTTACAATAATTATTTGCCCTTTGAATTAACTGGTGCACAAAAAAGAGTGATTAAAGAAATAAGACAAGACGTAGCAAAAGGATTTCAAATGAATCGGCTGTTACAAGGCGATGTGGGTAGCGGAAAAACGATGATTGCATTGATGGCGATGCTCATTGCTGCCGATAATGGATTTCAGAGTTGCTTAATGGCGCCTACCGAAATTTTAGCGCAACAACATTTTATTAGTTTGACAGAACTCTTAAAGGAAATGCCGGTCGAAGTTGCTATTTTAACTGGAAGTACAAAAGCGGCAGAACGAAGAAGAATATTAAAAGGTTTGGCAGAAGATACGATTCATTTTGTGGTAGGTACACATGCATTGATTGAGGATCCAGTGCAGTTTAAAAAATTAGGATTGGCGGTCATTGACGAACAACACAGATTCGGAGTAGAGCAAAGATCCAAGCTTTGGAAAAAAGCATCCATACCACCGCATATACTAGTGATGACAGCCACGCCTATCCCAAGAACCTTAGCCATGACGGCTTATGGAGATTTGGATTACAGTATCATGGATGAATTACCTCCAGGAAGACAGCCCATTAAAACCGTACACCGTTATGAAACATCCCGCGCAAGTGTGATGGATTTTGTTAAATCAGAAATACAAAAAGGACGTCAGGCCTATTATGTATATCCTTTAATTGAGGAAAGTGAAAAGATGAGTTATGAGGATTTAATGCAGGGTTATGAACAAGTGAAAAGTTTTTTTCCTGAACCAACTTACAAAATCAGTATGGTCCATGGAAAGATGCACAATGATTTAAAATCTGAGAACATGAATCGATTTAAATCAGGTGATACACAAATTTTGGTAGGTACCACGGTGATAGAAGTGGGCGTGAATGTGCCCAATGCTTCGGTGATGGTGATAGAGAGTGCAGAAAAATTTGGATTATCTCAATTGCATCAATTAAGAGGCAGGGTGGGTAGAGGTTCTGAGCAGAGTTATTGTATTTTATTAAGCAGTGTAAAAGCAAGTAGGGAGGCGAAAGAAAGATTAAAAATCATGTGTAATACAACAGACGGTTTTGTGATTGCAGAAAAAGATTTAGAAATAAGGGGGCCGGGAGATATAGACGGCACAAGACAGAGCGGCGCATTGAATTTTAAATTAGCTAGTTTAATCAACGACCGACCTACCATGGAAATAGCCAAAGAAGCAGCTGCCGCGATCTGTGAAAAAGACCCTAATTTGACGATGCCAGAACACTTGACTATCCGAAGCTTTTTACAGACCCAAAAAACCAAAATTGGGTGGGGTAAGATTGCCTAAGCCCATCAATTTTAAGTATCTTGCTTCCAAGTATCCAGTAGAAGGAAGCTTTAATATAAAATCAAATTTTATTATGAAATACGACCAACTAGATCCAACCATTTTTACACAAAACAGAAAACGTTTTGTGAGTCAAATGCAAAAAAATAGCATTGCAGTTTTTGTAAGCAACGACGAGTTCCCTAGCAATGGAGATGCCTTGCATGGCTTTGTACAAAATTCAGATTTATTCTGGTTAACAGGTATCGAGCAAGAGGGTACGATGGTGGTGTTGTTTCCAGACAATCCAGATCCAAAATACAGAGAGGTATTGGTATTGGTTCGACCGCAGGAATTGAAAGAAATTTGGGATGGAAAAAGATTGAGAGCACATGAAGCAACTGCTATCTCTGGTATGAAAACCATTTTATGGGTAGATAGTTTAGATGCAATGTTACAAACTTGGATTCATTTAGCTGATGCGATTTATTTAGACTCTAATGAGAACGATCGTAAAAATAATTTAGTTAGAACCAATGAATATCGTTTCATAGACGAAATGCAAGCACGTTATCCATTGCATCAATATTTACGCGCAGCTAAAATTATGAAAGCTTTGAGAGCGATTAAAACAAAGCAAGAAGTGGTGGTGATTCAAAAAGCGATTGATATTACAGAATCTGCTTTTAGAAGGTTATTACAATTCATTCGACCAGGTGTGCATGAATATGAAATTGAAGCAGAAATTTACCATGAATTTTTAAGTAAAAAAGCAACAGGGGTTGCATACCATAGTATTATAGCGAGTGGTGACAATGCAAGAACATTGCATTATACAAGCAATAACAATCAATGTAAGGACGGAGAACTGATCTTGATGGATTTTGGTGCGGCCTATGGTGGATACAATGCAGATTTAACAAGAACCGTTCCTGTAAATGGTAAGTTTACTAAAAGACAAAAGGAAGTGTACAATGCTTGTTTACATTTACATGATTATGCTAAGTCGATTTTAAAGCCAGGTATCAGTATTTTAAATTATACCGATAAAGTTGGCGAAGAAGCGTCGAAACAATTCTTGAAAATTGGTTTGATTTCTAAAGCGGACATTAAAAATGAAGATGCAGAGAATAGAGCATATCGTAAATATTTATACCATGGCATTTCACATCATTTAGGAATAGATGTACATGATTTGGGTACGAGAACGGCGCCAATACAAGCTGGGATGGTCTTTACAGTGGAGCCAGGAATTTATATTAAGGAAGAGGGCATGGGTGTGCGTATCGAAAATAATGTTTGGGTGACTGCAAAAGGCAATCAAGATTTATTTAAGAACATTCCAATCAAGGCAGAAGAGATTGAAAATTTAATGAAAAGAAAAAAATAATTTGATTTCAAGATGCGTCAACAAATCCCCAATATTATCACCCTGCTTAATTTATTTTTAGGATGCTTAGCAATTGTAAGTTGCTTTCAATTTGGGACTGTGGCCTCTATCTCTGAATCGGGTGAAATGCTGATAGAAATTCCAGAAAAATTATACTTAGCCAGTTTATTCATAGGACTTGCTGCATTGGTCGATTTTTTAGATGGCTACGTTGCTAGATTATTAAATGTCCCTTCTGAAATGGGCAAGCAATTAGATTCTTTAGCAGATGTAGTGAGTTTTGGCGTAGCACCTGCTTGTATTGTGTATCATTTTTTAAGACTGGCATTGGCCAATGATGTGAATGCGCTTGCTACAAGTAGTTGGTTATTTGCACCGGCATTCATCATTCCAATGGCGGGTGCTTATAGACTAGCAAGATTTAATTTGGATAAAACCCAGTCCACTTATTTTAAAGGGGTGCCTATACCAATGATTGGGATTTTAACGGCAGTTTTTCCATTGATCTATTGGCAGCCTTCTTATGGTATCATTTCAAAGCTATTATTGAGCCCGATTTTTTGGTACGGCTATATTTTAATAGTGAGTTACCTTATGGTCATGACTAGGCCTATGTTGGCACTTAAAAGCTTATCCAATAAGAAAAAATTAATCTTACCATTAGGGATAGTAGTTCTAGAAATTGTTATTTCTGCAATATTTTTTAAATGGTATGCGATTCCATTTGGCTTTATTGGCTATTGCATAGTATCTTTGATGTATCCAAAAACAATCACTCAATAACAAAGTATGATCTATCAAGTACAAATTAAGGTAATGCCGTTAAAGGATTTATTAGATCCACAAGGAAAAGCAGTATTAGGCGGATTACATAATTTAGGTTTATCAGGTATTCAAGACGTTCGCGTTGGAAAAAATATCAACTTACAAATAGAAGCTGATGATGAAGCTGCTGCAGTTGCGATGGCTACAGAAGCAAGTAAGCAATTATTAGCAAACGCAGTGATGGAATATTTTGAAGTAGTGGTTTTATAATCGACTTCATTCATTTACAACCATGTTATATTTAGTCCCTACACCCATTGGAAATTTAAAAGATTTTACTTTTAGAGCAGTAGAGACTTTACAAGCTGTGGATTTTATTTTATGTGAAGATACCAGAACCTCCTCCAAGTTATTACAGCATTATCAAATTCAGAAGCCACTCACGCCTTTTCATCAACACAATGAACATAAAATTGTGGAGCACTTGGTGCAACAATTGATGGCAGGAAAAAATATCGCACTTATCACTGACGCCGGTACCCCAGGTATATCTGATCCAGCATTTTTATTGGTTCGTGCTTGCAAAGCAGCAGGTGTTCCAGTAACAAGTTTACCAGGAGCCACCGCATTTGTGCCCGCTTTAGTTAACAGTGGATTGCCTACCAACTCCTTTATATTTGAAGGCTTTATCCCTTTAAAAAAAGGCAAGAAAACATTAATGGATGCCTTGGCTAATGAGGGGCGTACCATGATCTTTTATGAAAGTCCAATGCGATTGGTTAAAACCCTTGAGCTTTTTAAAGCTACATTTGGTGCAGAGCGTAAAGCTGCCGTGAGCAGGGAACTCACTAAAATGTTTGAAGAAAATATCACCGATACCCTCGACAATTTAATCCTCCATTTTACTGCAAAACAAGTGAAAGGGGAGATTGTGATTGTGGTGGCTGGGAAGGATTAAGTCTTCTACCATTCCTTTTATCATTCCACTTTGGAATCCAGCCTTTTTTTCTTTAAATTGACCCTATAAATAAATGCTATGTTAAAGAAGTTTACCTTTTTTGCACTTTTGATTGTGTTATCAACTGTGCAATTATACGCCCAGCCAGAACGTTGGCAACAACAGATCAATTATAAAATTGATGCTGCTTTAGATGTCCAAAAAAATACCATCAAGGGTACAGAAGAAATTTTGTATACCAATAATTCAACAGATACTTTAAGCAAAGTGTATTTTCATATGTATTGGAATGCTTTCCAGCCTAATTCTAATATGGATGTAAGAAGTCGCGAATTGGGTAAAACAATTTTAGCGACCAGAAGAGGAGAAGAGATCAAAGATTGGGATATGCGTGTGCGTGATCGAATCCAAAATTTAAAGCCAGAAGAGTATGGCATTCAAAAAGTGAATACCATCACCATTAACGGTAAGGCACAGCAATTAGTAGAGCATGAAACCATTTTAGAAGTGGTTTTAACACAACCTATATTACCAAAGTCTGCTGTTAAAATGAATGTACAATTTGAAGCGCAAGTGCCGGTTCAAATTAGAAGATCAGGTAGAGACAATGCAGAAGGTGTACGTTATTCTATGAGTCAGTGGTATCCTAAAATGGTGGAGTATGATTACCAAGGATGGAATACCAATCCTTATATCGCTAGAGAGTTTTATGGCGTTTGGGGCAATTATGATGTGACTTTAAGATTGGATAAATCCTATATGGTTGGAGGAACTGGAACGCTACAAAATCCAACTGCGCCATTAGATAAAAATGGACATAAGGTTTGGAATTTCAAAGGCAATACCATTCATGATTTTGTATGGTTTGCAGATAATAATTTTAAGCATTTGTCTAAAGAAGTGCGTAAAGGTTTAACCCTTCACGTATACTACAAAGCAAAAGATGCAAAAGCTGATAGTGCCTGGGCCAATGTGTTATGGGCTGCGGAAAAAGTATTGCCTTATATGGAAAAGAAAATGGGGGCCTATCCTTATCCTCAATATTCATTCATTCAAGGTGGTGATGGTGGTATGGAATATGCGATGGCTACTTTATTAAAAGGTCCTGGTTTAGGCACTGTATTCCACGAGTGGATACACAGTTGGTACCAACATATTTTAGGCACCAACGAAAGCTTATTTGCATGGATGGATGAAGGATTTACAAGTTATGGTGAAGATGATGTTTCACATTATTACGAGAAAAATTTTGCCACACAATCACCACATATTAGTGAGGCTGCAAAGAAACAAATTGTTGCAAATTTAGAAAAACAAGCAACGATGCTTCCTGCTGTGCAGTTTGGCAACTATAATGGTTATTTAGCTTTAGCTAAAAGCGGTTTCGAAGAACCTATGTCAACACATGCCGACCATTTTAATACCAACTACGCATACAGTAGTGCAGCCTATGCAAAGGGGGGCACTTTTATTGGACTACTTGGATATGTGATGGGAGAGGCAAAGCGTGATCAAGTGATGTTAAATTATTATAACACTTGGAAATTCAAACATCCAAATGCAAATGATTTTATTCGCGTTGCAGAAAAAACAAGTGGCTTACAATTACAATGGTTAAAAGAATATTGGGTGAATAGCACTAAAACGATTGATTATGGTTTAAACGATATTCAAGTAAGTGGACAAGCTGCTTTAATCAGCGTGCAAAGGCTAGGAAAGTTCCCAATGCCTATAGAAGTATTGGTAACCTATAAAGATGGTTCTAATGAACTACATTATATGCCATTGGATTTAATGCTAGGAGGAAAACAACAAGAGGGTGCTGTTAAACAGATCAATCATCCAGAATGGAAATGGGCGCAACCTACTTATACTTTTTTGACAACGCAGCCATTAGGTGCAATTAAATCAATTGAAATTGATCCTAGCCATCGAATGCCAGATATCAATAGAAGTAATAACAAAATAGAAATCCCGAATTAATATAGGGGTTGTTACAAAAGCTTGATCTTACAAATAAGGCGTCCAATTGGACGCCTTATTTTATTTCTTAACTTGAATGATATACTTCTCTTTAAAATAATCCTCTTTAAAGATGTCATAAATCGGCATCATCTTTGGTCTGGTGCCGCTTTCAAAAATCTCTTGATGTAAATCGCCGCCTTTTAAACAAATTAAACCATTAGGTTGATTTGGTTTTTTAACGAGCACTGGATTCGCCCATCTCCATAAATCTTTTAGGGGTGCAACTGCTCTACTAACTGCGTAATCGAA
>CAMCQV010000029.1 GCA_945877085.1 Chitinophaga pinensis | reverse complement strand
CGCGTAATTGGTGTCGGAAATAATAATTGATAAGTTACAATTTTTGTATCCCATCCAGATGCTTTAAATTGTTTAGCAATTTCTTCTGCAACAAATTTTCCACCCACCGATCCAATATGGTGTGGGACAGATGACATTAATTTAATATTTTCACCAATTCGTTTTGCACTTAATTGACTATCAAAATTGGATTCTAATTTTTTTTGTGTGTCTGTATTTTTAAATCCTGTAAACTGTTGTGCAATTCCGTTTAAGCTTAAGCTTGATAAGATTGCGCTAAAAATTACGACGCTTTTTAAATTTGCCATATTCTTATTATTTTTTGTGTTTTTTTAAAAATGTTTAATTGAAAAATATTTACAATTTTCGATTTAAATAGTTGACATAATTAGGAAGCTCGTATTCATATTCGCCTTGCATAAAAGGAGAGGTAACTAAAAAATCTGCGGTGGTTCTATCACAAGCCATGGGAAGATTCCAGGCAACGGCTAATCTTAATAAGGCTTTTACATCGCTATCGTGTGGTTGCGCTTCCATGGGATCAAAAAAGAAAAAAATCATATCTATATCACCGGTTGCAATCATAGCACCAATTTGTTGGTCACCCCCAAGTGGCCCGCTTAATAGTTTTACAACTGGTTGGTCTAGGGCCTCTTCTATTAAACGACCCGTGGTGCCCGTTGCAATTAGACTGTGTTTAGAAAGCACTGTTTTGTTGTGCACCGCCCATTCTATAATATCCTTTTTTTTATTATCGTGTGCAATTAGTGCGATTTTTTTTCTTCTGTCTAGTTTTCTAATGGATGACATTGTTAAAATTTAATTATAATTCTTGTACCCTTTTTCCCATGATTGGTAATACTACCAAGATACTTAAAATTATGGTGTTTGGGAATTGTAATAGTTTAAGAAATAAAAATAGTGTAAATAAAAAAAGGGGATATGTAAAAAGCAGCACAGAAAACAAAACGGAATCATAAAACACGGTGTTTTTTGTTTTTTTAGCTACATAGTTTTTTATTAGATTATAAAATGGTAGGTGAATATGATAAAACAAGTTGTTTTTATTAAACGCCGTAGGGGTGGTTGGAATTAAAATATTTTCTTTAAGTTGGTCGAAAACCAATTGATTAAACAGAACACGGTCTCTGCTGTTTTCAATCTTTGGAATGGTGGTCATTTCTGTAACAACTAGATTAACAATTTTACCAATTCCCCTAAATTGATTAAATGCAATTCCTGCTAAATGAACGGTTGGGTTTATGTTTAATTTTTGAATACCCTCTAAAATTCTAGCAGTACCTTTTTTAAAAGGTTGTAATTCATTACTATTCACACAAATACCTTCTATGAAAATTAATACCGCATATCCCTTACTTAATAATTCAATAGACCTACTAAATGCATAATCATTCAAGTGTAAAAATTCTTTTCCCTCTCTAAGCCTATAAACCGGAATCATATTTAATGATTCTAAAAAAAATCGATGAATTGGTTTTTTAAAAGCATCGCCTCTTGCTAAAAAATATACCCTCCTTTTATAATAAGAGCCAATAATTAAAGCATCTAGAAATGAATTAGGATGATTTGCAATAATTAATAATGGTCCTTTTGTTTTAAAAAGTTGTTTATTTTTAAGGTGTATCTTATTACAGAACAACCACAATCCTGCTTGAATTAATATTTTTAATAATTGCACCACCCTATAAATATAAAAAAACCGCATCACAAATGATGCGGTCATTACCTACTAACCTTAAAAAACACGTTTATATAGCTTATTGAGCTGCAGCTGCTTCTACTTTTGCTGCAATTTTAGCTCTTATTTTAGCTTCAATTTCGTTCGCCATTTCTGGATTATCGTGTAAAATTGTTTTAACTGAATCACGTCCTTGGCCTAATTTATTTCCTTCATAACTAAACCAGCTACCGCTTTTGTTGATTATTTCTAATTCAACACCCATATCGATAATTTCTCCAATTTTACTAATTCCTTCTCCAAAAATAATTTCAAACTCTGCGGCCCTAAATGGAGGAGCTACTTTATTTTTAACAACTTTCACTTTTACTCTATTTCCTATTGCTTCATCTCCATCTTTAATTTGTGCCATTCTTCTAATATCTAATCTTACAGAAGCATAAAATTTTAAAGCATTTCCCCCTGTTGTTGTTTCAGGATTACCAAACATGACTCCGATTTTTTCGCGTAATTGGTTGATGAAAATACAAACCGTACCTGTTTTATTAATTGTAGCAGTTAATTTCCTTAATGCTTGAGACATTAATCTTGCATGTAATCCCATTTTTGAATCCCCCATTTCACCTTCTAGTTCACTTTTTGGAACCAATGCAGCAACTGAATCTATCACCACTACATCAATTGCTCCTGATAAAATCAAACGATCTGCAATTTCTAAAGCTTGCTCTCCATAATCTGGTTGAGAAACTAAAAGATTATCCACATCAACACCTAAGCGTTTTGCATAAGCACTATCAAATGCATGTTCTGCGTCAATAATAGCACACATGCCACCTTTCTTTTGTGCTTCTGCTATCACATGGATTGCTACAGTTGTTTTACCTGAAGATTCAGGTCCATAAATTTCAATAATTCTTCCTTTTGGTAAACCGCCAATTCCTAACGCAGTATCTAAACCAATGGATCCTGTAGAAATAACTTCTTGAGGCTCTTGACTGCGCTCATTCATCATCATTACACTTCCTTTACCATAATCCTTATCGATTTTATCGATTGTTAATTTAAGGGCTTTTAATTTTTCTGCGTTACTCATAGCTTGTCGTTTTATGTTTTCGTTTTATTTGAATGTAAAGATAGGGATAAAATGTGAATAAACTAAAATATTTAGTATTATTTTACTAATTTGATTAGTTATTTATTTAAATCTATCTTAATTTTTATATAAAACATTGATTTTTAATATTTTATATTATTTATTAGTTTAGTAATAAATTTAGTATTTATTAGTTTTTCTTTTTAAAGTATTTATCTACTGATTTAAATAGGTGTTTCATAGGATCGAATAAAAGTAGTTTATTTTAAATAATCATTCAAAAAGCAAATGTGTATTACTACCGTAGTATTCTTTTATAATACATTTATATAAATCATCTAATACTATTACGGCTGTTAATATCTTAATAACTAAGTTATACACGTTTAATTAGAATTATTTAGAGCTAAATTTTCTATTTTCTTATATTTCGGGTTCTTGTTGTATAATACTTATGATTTTTTTAATTCATATATAATTTTTATATTTTTTTAAATTTTCACAGCTTATCCACTGTTAATTAACGGGTATAAGTTGACTTTTAATTCCTCTATTTTCTACTTATTTAAATATCCAAATCTGCTTATTCTATTTTTATACCCAATTTTTTAGCTAAAAAAGGGGATTATCCACTGTTTTTTTATTTATCCACTTATGCTTTGTGTATTTTAATAAGGTTTCAAATGTATTTCGTTCATATAATATACTAAATTTGCTGCCTATATAATTATAACATACATATGTCTATTATTCAGAACATTCGTGATAAAGGTGCTTGGATCATCTTTACAATTATCGTAATCGCATTGATTGCTTTTGTTTTACAAGATGGGATTGGTAAACAAGGAAATACAACAGTTACAGATCTTGGAACAGTAAATGGTGTAAGTATTAATAAAATTAATTTCGAAGAGAAATTAGAAATACAAGTTCAGAATTATGCCTCACAAGGTATTAAGCGTGAACAATTAATTGGTTTCTTATGGAATCAAGAAGTTGATCGTTTATTATATGTTAATGAACAAGAGAAATTAGGAATTACTGTTGGTAATAAAGAAATTACAGATGTTTTATTTGGAACCGAATCTCCATTTAAACAAGAGTTTACAGATCCTAACACTGGAGAATTTAAAATAAACGATGCAAAACAAGCAATTGCTCAAGTTAAAAAAAGTAAAAACCAAGAACAAATTAATCAAATAGAAAAGCTTTATATCGAGCCATCTATAGAAAATAGATTGAGAAATAAATACCAGGCACTTATAGTAAAAGGCCTTCAGCTTCCATCATGGATGGTTCAAAAACAATACAACGAATTAAATAGCATTGCAAATATTGAAATAGTAGGCGTACCATACGCTAGTATTTCTGATAGTACAATTAAAGTGACGGATGATGAAGTTGCTACCTATATAAAAGAAAATGCGGCAGCCTTTCAAGTGGAAGAAGCTTCTAAGTCAATTAATTTTGTAGGATTTTCCGCAGCACCAACTAGTGCTGACTCTATGGGTGTTTTAAATTCAATTACTGCGCTAAAAGCAGATTTCCAAGCAGCGCCAGATGCTGCTGTTTTTTTAAATAAGGCTGGTTCAGACTTACCATTTTATAATAGTTTTATAAGTGGCAAATCTATACAGATTCCTAACAAAGAAGCAATATTAGCTGCTGGAGTTGGCAACACATACGGCCCTTATGTAGATGGAAAAAATTATACAATCGCAAAAGTGATTGGCGTGAAGCAATGGCCAGACAGCGCAAGCGTTAGACATATTTTAATTGCAACTGCTGGACAAAATGGACAACTTGTTCGTGATGATAGTACGGCTAAAAAATTAATTGATAGTATTAAATCAGCAATTGCTGGTGGCGTATCTTTTGATGAAATGGTTTTAAAATATTCTGACGACGCAGGTAGTAAGGAAAAAGGCGGAAAGTATGAAATGTTCCCACAAGCACAAATGGTAGGACCTTTTAATGATTTTTCTTTTGACAATGCTGTTGGTTCTAAAGGTGTTGTTAAAACAGATTTCGGGTACCATTATATAGAAGTGTTAAAACAAACACCAAGAAGCCCTGCTTATAAAATAGCTTATTTATCTAAAGCAATTCTTCCTAGTAGCGAAACCATTGGTGTAGCGTCTGCAGCTGCTGCAGCATTTGCAAGCGCAAGTAAAGATCTTAAGTCGTTCAACCAAGAAGCGGTTAAATTAAATAAACAAATTTTCCCAGCTTCTGGTATTAAGTCAATGGATTATGAAATTCCTGGAATTGGAGAATCTAGAACACTTGTTCGTTGGGCATATGAAAATGATATAAATTCGGTTTCAGAACCAACAGAAGTGGGTGACAGTTATTTTGTAGCTATTATCTCTGGTGAAGAAAAAGTTGGCCTATCGTCTGTGGCTTCAGCAAAGCCACAAGTAGAGGGCATTATTAGAGACCAGAAGAAAGCAACTCAGATCAAACAAAGCTTCAAGGGAAACACCATGGAAGCAATTGCCACGGGTGCTAAAACAACAATACAAACAGCAGACAGCATTAATTTCAATTATTCTTTAATACCAGGTATTGGTAATGAACCAAAACTAGTTGGTGCTGCATTTAATAAAGCTTTTTTAAACAAACCAAGCCCACCAATTGCTGGTAATGCTGGTGTTTTTGTAATTAATGTAAAATCACAAGGCGCAAAAGCTGCCGCTCAAGACCTGCCAAGCTTTGAATCGGACTTGCTTAATAGAACAAGATCGGTGATTTATAGAACCAATATAGGACTTAAAAAAGTTGCTAAGATTAAAGACAATCGCATGATGGTTTATTAACATCAGCTTAAATTCTTTCAAACCCCCGACAATCGGGGGTTTTTTATTCGCTTTTCGAAACAAGATCTCACCAAGGTTTCTAAAAAACAATTTAATTTTACACTATGTCAGAGCCCTTCATTAATAAAGTAGCGGAAAGTGGTTTAATTAGCTTAGACCTTGCACAATATATCCCAAACAACGAAATTGTTGTTTTTGATATTAAGCCATATTTGTTTATGGAATTAATTCTTAAAGAAAAAGATTTTCGCGCGAGTTTATCTATAATAGATTGGAAGCAATTTGAAAATAAAATTGTTGGAATTTTTTGTAGTACAGATGCGATTATTCCAATGTGGGCTAATATGCTGATTGTTGCCAATCTTTCTCCTTTTGCGAAATCTATTTATTTTGGAGATGAAAATAAAACAAGAGAATTGGTTTTATTAGAAGAGATTCAAAAAATAGACGCAAGCACGTATGCAGATCAACGAGTTGTTATAAAAGGCTGTGGTGATACACCTATTGGAGAGTCGGCATTTATTGCGATTACTCAAAAATTACAACCCGTAGTAAAAAGCATTATGTATGGTGAACCCTGTTCTACCGTGCCAGTGTATAAAAAGAAATAATTAGAGAAGTGTTTGATCTAAGTTTTTTTAATGAAACACCTTTCATCAAGTGCTAGCATCTCAATCCTTAAAATAATTATTTCTTTCTATTTCTAATCTTACATCCTCGGGAACCAAATAACGTATAGTAATGCCATCCTTGCAATTATTGCGAATTAATGTTGCAGACAGCTCTAACATGGGCGCTTCTAAATAAGTTATATCTGCTCCATATTTTTCAGTGATCTCAAACCCCGGTCTTCTATAAACAATGAATTGATAATTTTTTACAAGGGCTTCAAAGTTCTTCCATTTTGGTAAATTTTGAAAACTATCACTTCCCATGATCACATAAAATTCGTGCTGAGGATATTTTTCTTGTAAATAAGTTAATGTATCAATGGTGTAAGAGGGCTTAGGTAATTTAAACTCAATATCACTTACTTTAATTTGAGTATCATCTTCGATTGCCAATTGTGCTAAATGCAAACGATCATACTCGTTTAATAAACTTGATTGTGTTTTATGTGGATTTTGAGGAGATACGACCAACCAGATCTGTTGCAAATCGGTATGGTTCGCAATGAAGCTTGCAACCATTAAGTGACCGTGGTGGATAGGATTAAATGAACCAAAAAATAAACCAATTTTCATCTCAATGTGTTGATATTCAGTTAGTTGTGTCTTATCTAGGTAACAATAATACCCTCAGCTTCGTCGTTTCTTAAGCTTAGTTGATAGCCTGCTACAGAAATTGAAATAGGATCTCCAAGAGGCGCAATTTGTTCCACCCTTATTGTTTCCCCGGGGATACAGCCCATTTCCATCAACTTTAAAAAAATCTCATCGTTTTCAAAGGAATGAATGATACCTGATTCTCCAATTTTTAAATCTGACAGTTTCTTCATAATTGACCACAAAGATACCATAGTTTATATTTAAGTGCTTACGAAATATGGAGCATTAAATTTCGTTATAAATACAATCAGTTTCAATGAATTATGGGCAGCACAATTTTTTTTAACAATGCGGATAGGTCCACTAGTCTTAAATCTAGGACAGAGTTGAAAACTTTTATCAATAAGCAATGCCTTAAAGAGGGTATTCATATAGAAACACTCCAATATGTATTTTGTTCTGACGCTTTTGTGTTAGATATTAACAAGCGCTTCCTCAATCATAATTTCTATACGGATATCATCAGCTTTGATTTGTCAGAGCAGAAGGGACGTCTAATCGGAGATGTATATATAAGCATTGATCGCGTAAAGGAGAATGCCAAAACTGAGGGGAACTTATATACCCACGAACTTCTGAGGGTTATTTTTCATGGAGCACTGCATTTTTGTGGGTATAAAGACAAAAAACCCGCCGATCAGAAGATGATGCGCTCCATGGAGGATAAATGGCTGAAGGCGTATTTGAAAACAATCGCCTAGTGTGCTTTTCAATTATTTGAGTGTTCCACGTGGAACATTCGGGCAAAACAGGAACAACCAACTATCTATCAATTTTAAATATTGAGATAATATACCTATCCCTCGGCTCTCCGCTCGCTTCGCTCGAAGGTTCGCTACGGAATAGTATATTATTCTCAATGACCTATTGTTTATATAAGGATGAATACAACGGCTCAGCATTGCTCCAATGAGGGAAACTTGGAAAATAATACAAATATTCGACGAACATTCGAGCAGCGCGAGCTGAGAGACGAATATTTCGGTATTTTTTCTAAGTCAAATGTTTAAAGGGAAGTTTTAAGCATTCATTTAATAAAAGACTAAAAATTAATGATGTTCCACAAGAAAACGCACTGCGTTTGATACTCCAAATAAATTAATGACGTTCCACGTGGAACGTCATTAATTTAGTAATTCCATCTTATCTTTGCAACCTTATGTTTCCAAAATACAATGTCATAGTAGTAGGAGCGGGCCACGCAGGTTCTGAAGCAGCAGCCGCCGCCGCCAATATGGGCTCAAAAGTCCTGTTGATCACTATGAATATGCAGACCATTGCTCAAATGAGCTGTAATCCAGCCATGGGCGGAATTGCAAAGGGTCAAATTGTGAGAGAGATAGATGCCCTGGGTGGATATAGTGGAATTGTGTCTGATTTAAGTACGATTCAGTTTAGAATGTTGAATAAAAGCAAGGGTCCTGCAATGTGGAGCCCTAGAGCACAAAATGATCGACACTTGTTTGCTAGCAAATGGAGAGAAATGCTAGAACTTACGCCGAATGTTGATTTTTACCAAGACTCTGTAAACGAATTGATTATAAAAAACGGAAAGGCATGTGGCGTTAAAACCAGCATGGGGCATGAGATCTTAGCCGACGCGGTGGTGATCACTAGCGGTACCTTCCTAAACGGCATCATGCATATAGGTGAAAAGCAAATGGGTGGCGGCCGTGTAGCAGAAAGAGCAGCAACGGGTATAACCGAGCAGCTGGTTTCATTTGGACTTGAATCTGATAGACTCAAGACTGGAACACCTCCAAGAGTAGATGGTAGAAGTTTGGATTATTCTAAAATGGAAGAACAAAAGGGAGACGAAGAGGTGGTGGGCTTTAGTTACTTGGATATTCCAAGGGTTAAAGCGGCAGACCAACGTTCTTGTTGGATTACTTATACAGACCCAATTGTACACGATATTTTAAAAACAGGATTTGATAGAAGCCCAATGTACCAAGGACGTATAGAGGGTGTGGGTCCAAGGTATTGCCCAAGTATTGAAGATAAAATCAATCGATTTGCCGATAGAGAAAGACACCAATTATTTGTAGAACCAGAAGGCTGGAATACGGTGGAGGTTTATGTGAATGGATTTAGCACGAGTTTACCAGAAGAGGTTCAGTATCAAGCACTTAGAATGGTTCCAGGCTTTGAAAATGCAAGAATGTTCCGTCCTGGCTATGCGATTGAATATGATTTTTTCCAACCAACCCAACTTAAGTATACCTTAGAAACGAAGGCGATTGACAATCTCTATTTTGCTGGACAAATTAATGGTACAACGGGTTATGAAGAAGCGGCATGTCAAGGCATGATGGCCGGCATGAATGCACATTTAAAAATCAACGAAAAGGCACCATTTATTTTACAAAGAAGTGATGCTTATATTGGTGTGTTGATAGATGACTTAATTAGCAAAGGAACAAACGAGCCTTATAGAATGTTTACATCTAGGGCGGAGTTTAGAACCTTGCTGCGCCAAGATAATGCAGATTTAAGATTAACAGAAATATCTTACAATTTAGGATTAGCAAGTATTGAGCGCATGCGCAAAGTACAAGATAAAAACAACTACGTAGCAGAGATAAAAAATACATTGAATACACATTCAATCGAACCTGACGAAATCAATGCATTCCTTGGTACCATTGACTCTGCGGCGATGACCGAAAAACAAAAAGCAGCTAAATTAGTTTTAAGACCTAATATTAGTTTGCAACAATTAATGGAACACTCGTTTTCATTAAATGAAAAACTTCAAGGCAATGATCCTGATTATTTAGAGCAAGCAGAGATTCAGGTGAAGTATGAAAGATATATAGAGAAAGAAAAAGAAATCGTGGAAAGGATGTCTGCATTGGAGCACAAGGTGATACCGGATAGCTTTGATTATGATAAAGTACCGGCACTCTCTATAGAAGCCATGCAGAAGTTTAAAAAAATCAGACCAATCACCATTGGCCAGGCAAGTAGAATTAGCGGCGTGAATCCTAGTGATATTCAAATCCTAATGGTCTACATGGGTCGATAACGTATCCAAAAACCCCATCGCCATTTATCAAAAAAAGGCAAGTTCTCCTTTGTTGAATCGTTGTTTTTAGTAGCTTTAGAAAGACGAGTTTCCATCATTTCCCCAAAGTATTTTGGAGTAAAATTGGGGCCTTATTTTTTTATTCAAAACTAAAATCAACCGCGTATGAGGAGGATTGTTTTATCTCTTCTTTTACTTGTAATTGGAGCAACTGCATTTTCGCAGGAGACATTTCCAATTAATGGAGTGAGAGACATGAGAACAGGTGTGTATGCATTTACCAATGCAACCATCGTTCAAAACGAAAAAACAAAAATTGACAAGGGAACACTTGTGATTAAACAAGGAAAAATTGTTGCCGTTGGTGCAGCAGTTGAAATTCCTAAAGAAGCAATTGTTGTTGACTGTAATGGAAAGTTTATCTATCCTAGTTTTGTGGATCCTCTAACAGACTACGGTGCAAATACACCAAAGCGTGGCGCAGCTGGATTCAACTTCGGCGCACCGGGACAGTTTCTTTCTAATAAACCAGGAGCATACAACTGGAACCAAGCAATTAAGCCAGAAGTAAATGCGGTAGAGTCTTTCAGCACTGATGATGCAACTGCAGTTGGTTTTAGAAACAATGGTTATGGTGTTGTTTTTACGCATGTGAAAGATGGAATCGCAAGAGGAACAGGTGCGGTGGTTACTTTGGCGGGCAAAAACGAAAACCAAACTATTTTAAAATCAAAAGCAGCACAAGTATTTTCTTTTGATAAAGGTACATCTACACAAACTTATCCAAGTAGCTTAATGGGTAGCATCGCTTTATTGCGCCAAACTTATTTAGATGCAAAATGGTATGCAACCAAGCCAGCTTCAGAAGGTGTGAATTTATCGCTTGAAGCTTTTAATGCAAACGCAAGCTTACCACAAATTTTTGTAGCAGATGACAAGTGGTCTACATTAAGAGCAGATCGTATTGCAAAAGAATTTGGAACACAATACATCATTAGAGGTGCGGACAATGGTTATCAAAGAATTGACGAATTAGCTAAAATAAAAGCGTCTTATATATTGGGTCTTGATTTCCCAGCTGCACTAGATGTGGAAGATGCGAACGATGCAAGGTTTGTGGCTTTATCAGAAATGAAACATTGGGAATTGGCACCGACTAATCCTGCTGCATTTGAAAAAGCAGGTATCAGCTTTAGTATCAGCATGGCTGACATGAGAGACGGAAAGCAATTTTTGACCAATCTTAGAAAAGCGGTTCAACATGGTCTTTCTGAGACAAAAGCTTTAGAAGCGTTAACAAAAACACCAGCACAACAAATTGGCGTTTACGACCAGGTGGGTTCATTGGAAGTGGGCAAATTGGCCAACTTCTTAATTACCACAGAATCTATTTTTAATAGCAATGCAAAAATTATTGAAAACTGGATTCAGGGAAACAAGTTTGATGTGAATGCATCAGAGTGGAACAGTTTTGCGGGTAAATACAAGCTAACCGTTAACAATGCTGGTACAAAAACCGACTACACAGTTGAAATTAAAAAAGACTTATCAGCAACAATAATCGGAACAGATACTTTAGCTGCAAAAGTTGCAATGAGCGATGCTTTGGTTAAAATAAGTTTTCCAGAAAAAAAGGGTCGCGGTGTTGAAAGCATTCGCTTAAGCGGTGTGATTGCTAGCGGCGGTTGGAATGGATTTGGAACGGATACAAAGGGCGGTAAATTGACCTGGTCAGCAAGCCTTGTAACTCCTGCAACTGCTGCAGTGGAGGAAAAGAAAGCGGCAGAGCCAGTGAAATTGATTTCAAAAGTGACTTATCCATTTTTTGGATTAGGCAACGAAACCATCCCACAACAAGAAACTATTTTAATTAAAAACGCAACAGTATTGACCAACGAAAAAGAAGGCACTTTACAAAATACAGATGTGCTTTTAAAAGCAGGTAAAATTGCAAAAATTGGAAAAGAATTAACAGAAGCGGGTGCAAGAGTTTTAGATGGAACAGGCAAGTATTTAAGCGCTGGTATCATAGACGAGCACTCACATATTGCAGCTTTATCAATTAATGAAGGTGCACAATCTACCACTGCAGAAGTTAGGGTTGGTGATAATATGAATCCAGAGGATATTAATATATATCGTCAATTAAGTGGCGGTGTAACTTCTTCACATATCCTTCACGGAAGTGCGAACACGATTGGTGGTCAAACACAATTGATTAAATTAAGATGGGGTACTACAGATGAAGGATTGAAATTTGCAGGCGCAGATCCATTCATTAAGTTTGCCTTAGGTGAAAACGTAAAGCGTACGACTTCTACTAACAACAACCGTTTCCCTGATACGAGAATGGGTGTTGAAGAAGTATTGACAGACGCGTTTGACAAAGCGGTGGATTATCAAAAAGCGATGAAAGCAAATCCAACAACGACAAGAAGAGATTTAGAATTAGAGGCGTTAACAGAAATAATGAATAAAAAACGCTTTATCACTTGTCACTCTTATGTACAAACTGAAATTACGTATGCAATGCGTGCTGTTGAAAAGTTCAAAGCACAGGGCTATGATTTTAATATCAATACTTTCACCCATATTTTAGATGGATATAAAGTAGCAGATAAAATGAAATTACATGGTGCTAGTGCCGCAACGTTCTCTGACTGGTTTGCATACAAAACAGAAGTGACAGATGCGATTGCATATAATGCAGCAATTATGCACAATGTTGGTGTGAATACAGTGATAAATTCTGATGATGCCGAAATGGCGCGTCGCTTGAATCAAGAAGCTGGAAAGGCCGTAAAATATGGTGGCGTGTCAGAAGAGGAGGCTTTGAAAATGGTTACTTTGAATCCAGCAAAAGCACTTCATGTAGACAATAAAGTAGGAAGTATCAAAGTGGGTAAAGATGCAGACGTGGTTTTATGGAGCGAGCATCCATTAAGCATCTATGCAAAATCTTTATACACGATTGTAGATGGTACTGTTTATTTTGATCGTGAAAAAGATGCGGAGCGCAGCAAACAAGTAACAGCAGAAAGAACGAAGCTGATCCAAAAAATGCTAGGCGATAAAAGAGCTGGTATGCCAACAAGACCAGCTATGCCAACTACGCAAATATTATTAGAGTGCGGAGACCACGATCATAACGAAGGTCTTAACACTATTTACGAATCTCAAAAAAACTAGACTATGCAAAAGAAATATTTAAGCATTTTTGCTCTTGCGTTGTTAGGTTTAACTGCAAGTGCACAAGACAATGTGTATCCAGCTGCAATACAAAAAGGGGTAACAGTGATCACACATGCTACGGTGCATGTAGGAAACGGAACCACTTTGACAGACGCGTCTATTGCGTTTGAAAATGGCAAAATTATTGGCGTGGGTAATGTTACTGTACCAGCTGGCGCTAAAGTGATTGATGGAACAGGCAAACAGGTTTATCCAGGCTTGATCCTTCCTTCATCTGATTTAGGGCTTAGAGAAATTAGCTCTGGAGTGAGAGGTAGCAATGATTTTGCAGAAATTGGAGAAAACAATGCAAACATTAGATCGATCGTGGCATACAATACTGATTCAAAAATTATTGGCGTGTTGCGTGAGAATGGTATTTTATTAGCAGGTGTTGCACCTCAAGGCGAATTGATTGAGGGCCAAGCAAGCGTAGTTCAATTAGACGCGTGGAATTATGAAGATGCTGCTTATAAAATGGACAATGGATTGTATATCAATATGCCAAGCTTGATGCCACGTCGTGGTGGTCGTATGGCATTTATGCGTCCTGGTCCTAGTGGCGATTTAGCGAAAGCGGCGATGGAAAAGATTGAAACTATCAAAACTTTTTTTACTGACGCTAAAGCATATTACCAAGAAAAAACACATGCTGCGAATAATTTAAAATTAGAAGCAGTGCGTGGTTTATTTGATGGCAAGCAAAAATTATTTGTTCGTGCAAACGAAGTGAAGCAAATGTTATTGGCGATGGACCTTGCAAAATCTTTTGGATTTAAATTGGTGATTGTGGGCGGAACAGAAGCCTATCAAATTGCAGATTTATTGGCCGAAAATAATGTACCAGTAATTTTAGATCGTCAACACGCCTTGCCTTCTATGGAAGACGACGACGTGGACCAACCTTATAAAACACCAGCTGCTTTACAAAAAGCGGGCGTATTGTTTTGTTTGAATGATACACACGATCAAAGCCGTTTTCGTAACCTTGCTTTTAACGCTGGAACAGCTGCTACTTATGGTTTAACAAAAGAGCAAGCGCTTTCTGCGGTGACCCTAAACGCTGCTAAAATTTTAGGCATCGAAGACAAAACAGGCACTATTGAAAAAGGCAAAGACGCGAACCTTTTAATTGTGAATGGCGATTTATTAGATATGAAGTCTAGTGTAATTGGTCAGGCATTTATCCAAGGTCGTAATGTGTCTTTAGATAATAAAGGCAAGCAATTATATGAGCGCTACAAGCACAAGTATCAATTGAAATAAATTCATATCCAACTGTTTCCATTGCTATTTGAAATGGTAATGTAAACGTGGAAAAATAAGTTTCCTCCCAGCTTGGTAAATCTGAACTGGGAGGATTTTTTTTGGCTAACTTAGCAGCATGTCTAAAAAACTATATTTACTAGATGCACTGGCCTTAATATATAGGGCCTATTATGCCCTCATTCGCACCCCAAGAATTACGAGCACTGGAATTAATACCAATGCGCAGTTTGGATTTACCAATACCTTATTGGAGATTATTAAAAAGGAAAACCCTTCCCATATTGCCGTATGTTTTGATACACATGCACCTACCGAAAGACATACCGACTTCACAGACTACAAAGCAAATAGAGAAGCCGCGCCCGAAGATTTATTAAGTTCATTGCCACATATTAAAGCCATCATAGAAGGGTTTAATATTCCTGTGGTGGAGTGTGATGGTTACGAGGCGGATGATGTAATAGGCACATTGGCTTGGCAGGCTGCAGATTTGGGTTATGAAGTGTACATGGTTACCCCAGATAAAGATTATGGTCAATTGTTGGTGAAAGAGAATGTGTATATGTGGAAGCCACCCGCATTTGGGAATGAAAGAGAAATACTAGATGCAGAAAAAATAAAAGCGAAATGGGATATCGCTCGAGTAGATCAAGTGATAGACATGTTAGGCTTAATGGGCGATGCGGCAGATAATATTCCTGGTATTCCAGGTGTAGGCGAAAAGACCGCAGCAAAATTATTAAAAGAGTATGATACACTCGAGGGTGTGTTAGCGAATGCAGATAAGATCAAAGGTGCGATGGGTGAAAAAGTGAGAGCAGGAAAGGAATCGGCTATCATGAGTAAAAAATTGGCAACCATCATTACCAATGTGCCAGTTCAGTTTCACGAAGAAGATTATCAATTATCTGAAAAAAATATTCCAGCATTAACAGAGATCTTTAATTTACTTGAGTTCAAGACCCTTGGCAAACGCATACTGGGTAGCGATTTTGAGGAGAAGACGCGAACAGCGTCTGATGAAAAAAAGAAAATTGATAACGACGAAGTGCAAACAGATTTATTTGGCAACGAAGTCAAATCTAAAAAGACAACTGTAAAAACAAAAACAATAGTACTTGATTCAGAAGCAGGTACGCAGTCTGTGCTAGAACCCAATGACGAGCCAGGCAATGTGGGCTACGAAGACGATGAAGCCGCATCCGATTTGCCTAAATTAATTGCAAATAAAAATATTGAAAATACGCCACATCAATACGAAACGATTGTTGGCGATCAAGCAATAGAGGATTTTATAAAAAAGATCAGTGCTAAAAAAGAAATTTGTATTGATACAGAAACAACGGGCATTGATGCGAACAATGTACAGCTGGTAGGATTAAGTTTTTCAAATACCACACATACCGGTTATTATATACCAGTTGCGAACGATGGTGATGGCACCGATGGTGCAAAGTATATTTTAGAAAAACTAAAGCCTTTATTTGAAGATGAAACAATCACATGGATTGGACAAAATTTAAAATATGATTTCTTAGTATTAAAATGGTATGGGGTTATTTTAAAAGGAAAAACTTTTGATACGATGTTGGCGCACTATGTGATAGAGCCAGAAGGTAGGCGTAGCATGGATATCCTAAGTGAACAATTTTTAGGTTATGCGCCGGTGAGCATCGAAAACCTAATTGGTAAAAAAGGAAAAAACCAAGGGAACATGCGCGATGTTCCCTTGGATCAAATCACTGAATATGCTGCAGAGGACGCAGACATCACTTTTCAATTAAAAGAATGCTTCGAGCCCTTATTGACAAAGCGCGAAGTAAAGCGTGTTTTTGAAGAAGTCGAAAATCCATTGATGCAAGTCTTAGTAGACATGGAATTTGAAGGCGTCAAAGTGGATGAGCAATTTTTAAATGAATATAGCAAGGTATTAGAAGCAGATATAAAAATAAGTGAAGAACGTGTGTTTGAACAAGCAGGTGTAAGATTTAATTTGGCATCTCCAAAACAATTGGGTGAGGTCTTGTTTGATATTTTAAAAATTGATCCAAAAGCAAAAAAAACAAAAACGGGTCAATACGCTACAGGAGAAGATGTACTTGCAAAGCTGGCAGCGAAACATAAAATTGTAGACGATATTTTAAACTTCAGAGAACTCAGCAAATTAAAATCTACTTATGTGGATGCTTTACCTGCTATCGTCAATCCAAAAACAGGAAGAATACATACTAGCTATGCACAAGCGGTTGCTGTAACTGGAAGATTAAGTAGCACCAATCCAAATTTGCAAAATATTCCAATTCGTTCTGAGCGCGGTAGAGAGGTTCGAAAAGCATTTATTCCAAGAGACCCATCTCGCATTTTAGTGAGTGCGGATTATTCTCAAATAGAATTAAGGGTGGTTGCTGCTATAAGTGGTGATCCAAATATGTGCGACGCATTTAAACAAGGGAAAGACATCCACACTGCAACCGCCGCAAAAGTATATGGTATCGCAGAAGCAGAAGTAACAAAAGAACAACGTTATAAAGCCAAGAGCGTGAACTTTGGTATTATTTACGGACAGGGGGCATTCGGTCTAGCCGAAAATTTGGGCATTTCAAGAACAGAGGCAAAAGAGATTATAGATAATTATAAAAAGGAATTTCCCAATATTCAGTTGTACATGGATCAGCAAATCAATAAGGCCAAAGAACAAGGTTTTGTTGAAACCTTAATGGGACGTAAGCGCTGGTTGAGGGATATCAACTCTTCTAATTTTACAGTGCGTGGATTTGCAGAACGCAACGCCATCAATTCACCAATACAAGGATCTGCGGCAGA
>CAMCQV010000028.1 GCA_945877085.1 Chitinophaga pinensis | reverse complement strand
CAATGGCCAACCTATACACAAACCCATTATAGAGAACAAGCGATTTTTGATCCATATCATTCAGCAGCAGATGCTAAACGTATGATCGATGGATGGTTCACGACAGAGATGCCTGATATCAATCATGAACATCCAATGGTCGAAAAATACTTGACACAAAATGCGATTTGGTCTGTCGAAACTTTTGGCGTGGATGCTTTTAGAGTTGATACCTATAAGTATTGTAATGTTGATGTGATGAATCGTTTGAATAAAGCATTATTAGACGAGTATCCTAAAATATTTACATTCGGTGAATGTTGGGTAGACGGGGTTGCATCACAAGCTTATTATGTAGAGAACAATTACAATCTTCCTTTTAAAAGTAATTTAAAAGCAACTTCAGATTTTAGTTTACTATTTGGTGGAATCATGCCGGCTTTGAATGAGACCAATGGTTGGTCAAACGGGGTGATTAAATTATACAATACTTTGGCGTCTGATTTTTTATATAAAAAAGCCAATAACAATGTCACATTTTTGGATAACCACGATATGACAAGAATACATTCTTCTTTGGGAGAAAGTATTCCAAAAACAAAGATGGCCTATGCTTGGTTATATACATGTAGAGGTATCCCTCAATTATATTATGGTTCAGAAATTTTAATGAAAGGTATTTCTAATCCAGATGGTTGGGTAAGACTTGATTTTCCGGGAGGATGGGAAGGAGACAAAAAGAATGCTTTTACTGAAACTGGATTAACCAATGAAGAGCGTGACTTCTTGCATTATGTTCAAACACTTGGCGCATATCGTACCAACTCATCTGCACTTAAGACGGGGGAGATGATGCAATATATTCCAGAAGATGGATTGTATGTCTATTTTAGATATGACAAAAATCAAACCATCATGTGTGTAATGAATACAGATAATAAGTCTAGAAATGTTAACTTGTCAAAATATACAGAAAGAACAAATGCTTTTAAAGGTGGAAAAGACATCATTTCTGGAAACCAAATAGGCGCAACATTTTCAATTCCTGCTATGACAATGCAAGTAATTGAATTAACCAAATAACCATGTCTAAATACGAAGCAATACATTTTGTAGATACTGCACAAGCGGTATGGAATTATTCGCTCTTTACAGACGAAGATGTGCATGCTTTTCAACATGGGACACATTCAACTTTATACCAATTATTTGGCAACAAACAAATTGAAGTATTGGGTGTGCATGGAACTTATTTTAGTGTATGGGCGCCTAATGCAACTGCAGTTTTTGTTACCGGAAATTTTAATCATTGGAACAATGAGGCGCATCCTTTAAAAGTTAGATTAGAATCTTCGGGCATCTGGGAAGGCTTTATTCCACATGTAGGACAAGGCGAAGTCTATAAATACCATATTCATGGTTATAAGGGCATCAAATTAGATAAGGGGGATCCTTATGCGCATTATTGGGAATTAAGGCCAAAAACTGCATCAATTACTTGGCAGACCACATACCAATGGAAGGATCATCAATGGTTGGAAGATAGGAAGATCAAGAATCGAACAGACCAACCTTATTCTGTTTATGAGGTACATCTAGCTAGTTGGATGCGACCAGATAAAAACAATCCGGATATTTATAATAGTTATGCCCAGTTAATTCATTTAATGGTACCCTATGTGAAAGAGATGGGGTTCACCCATGTCGAATTCATGCCAGTCATGGAACATCCATTTGATGGTAGTTGGGGTTATCAAGGTGCTGGATTTTTTGCACCTACTTCTAGGTTTGGGAATCCACAAGAATTTGCCGCTTTAGTAGATGCTTTTCATCAAGCAGGAATTGGCGTGATTTTGGATTGGGTACCATCCCATTTTCCTTATGATAGTCATGGATTATTTATGTTTGATGGTGCCAATACCTATGAGTATGCAGACATGCGTAAAGGATATCATCCCGACTGGAATTCATATATTTTTAATTACAAAAGAGGAGAGGTTAAGTCTTTCTTAATTAGTAGTGCTAAGTTTTGGTGTGATCAATTTCATATTGATGCTTTAAGAGTAGATGCTGTAAGTTCAATGTTAAGATTGGATTACAGTAGGGAAGAAGGCCAATGGGAACCCAATGAATTTGGAGGAAATGGGAATATAGAAGCCATTGAGTTTATTAAAGATTTAAACATCACTTTATACCGAGATTTCCCAGCAATACAAACGATTGCCGAAGAGGCATCAGATTGGCCAGGCATAAGTCAGCCCGTGTTTATGGATGGGTTGGGCTTTGGTATGAAATGGATGATGGGGTGGATGCATGATACTTTGGATTATTTTAAATTAGATCCTATTATGCGATCTGGAGCGCAGGATAAATTTAGTTTTTCCATGATGTATTATTACGATGAACATTTTATGTTGCCTCTAAGTCACGACGAAGTAGTACATGGCAAAAGCCCTATGTTGTATAAAATGCCTGGGGATGAATGGCAAAAATTTGCAAACCTAAGATTGTTATATGCCTATATGTTTTTACACCCAGGTTCGAAATTATTGTTCATGGGGAATGAATTTGCGGCGACAAAAGAATGGGATTTTCAATCAGAATTACAATGGGACTTATTGCAATATCCAAGTCATGGGGGCATGAAATATTGTGTACAAACATTAAATGCTTTATACAAATCAAATCCAGCTTTGTATGAACTACAATATGAAACGGGGGGATTTGAATGGGTGGAGATGAATCAACGTCAAGAGGGGATTATTGCTTTTAAAAGAAATGGGAAGGATCCCAAAGAATCAATTTTAGTGGTCTTTAATATGACACCTGTTCCTAGGCATCAAGTGCCGATTTATGTTTATGGGAAAACTAATTGGAAAGAAATATTTAACTCGGATGCCAAGTTCTTTTGGGGTTCTGGTAATGTAAACAATAAGGATGTTCAAGGCGTATCGGTGGATGGCACCAATGATTGGCAGGTATTGCATTTAGATTTACCTCCCTTAGCCGCGATTGTATTGAAATAAAGCACATTTTTTTACAAGTTTTGCACATTGTGGAAATCTGGGCTTAAGTTAACAATTAGTTTAAATAAGGGTTGGACCTTTACAACATAATCAAACCCTATGTTATGAAAACAAGTAACAAAGCTTTAATGTATGATGCTGTTTCTGAAATGATTCAATTACATGCATTTGACCATTTATTGGATGCTGAGTTGGCCAATTTCAAAAATGTATTAAATCAATGGGTTGCAGAAGATAATGACACTGCTTTAAAAGATAAACTTTTTGTTTATCTAAATAAAGTAAACTTCTTCGTAGAAAATATTTCTCCTGCAGCAATTCAATTATGGTTTTATGCATTGTCTTACAACAATTTCTCTTTATTGAATTTAGGAAGTGAGTTACAAGACAACAATATAGAATTAGCGTATTAAAATGAATGGGTTACAAGTAAAAAAAAAGCCACTCAAATTTGAGTGGCTTTTTTAATAAGTAGATATGGGTTAGAATAATCCACCTTTTTTCAAAGTTGTTTTTCCTTCTCCAATTTTGAAGCCATTGTTATATACTTCTACTAAGTACTCGCCTTCAACAAACTTAGCGCTTTGTTTTACGTCATAACTAATTGGTAATACAGCATTTTGAACATATTGTACTGCAATTTTATTTGAATAAGCTTTAGTGCCATCTTCTCTTGTATTGATTTTACCACCTTCAGAAAAGCTTACACCATTTGGAGCAGTGATACAAACGTATAAATCTTGAGTACCTGATGGAGTGATTTTGTTTTTATCAATTTGGAAAGACAAACGAATGGTGTTCGCACGCTTTGCAGACTTAGTTACTTTTTCAGATCCGTCTTCTTTTACTCTTACAGCTTGAATGCTAAAAGAAGAAGCATGTAAAGTAGAGCCGATGTCTTGTAATCTTTCCTTCTCTTTTGTAGTAGAAGCTAAATTCGTATTTAAGTTTGTATTTTCAGTTGTTAAAACTTCGTTCTTAACAGTCAATACTTTATTTTCTTCTTGTGCTTTTGCTAAATCCGTGAATAAACCAGCTACTTTTCCGTTTAGTTCTGCAATCATAGACTTCGCTTCTGCTAATTCTTTATCAGTTGCTTCCTTTTTACGTAAGATATTACTGATATTAGATTTCAATTGTTGAATATCATTTGACTTAGACAATAAATCACCTTGTAATTGTGTGTTTTGTTGTGTCAAAGAATCTGCTTTTGCAGATACTGCAATGAAATCAGCTTGAATCGCATTCTTAGCACTATCTAAGTTATTCACTTGCGCTGTGTAATTTGTGATAATTTCAGTCTTAGAAGTACTAAAGTAGATCCATGAACCAATAAGGGCAACAGCCAATACAGCAATTAAAATTTTGCCTCCGTTACCTGAATTTTCGTTACTCATAATAAAATTTGTTTATTTATTTTGCACAAGATATAAAAAAAACGGCATTCCTGTATATCTTTGGGGATGCCTATTTCCAAAATTTTATCGAATTGGAAAAATAATGTCTTCGACGCCGTCTATTGGCTGGAAGGGGAAGAGTCTTTTTATATAGATCAGGTAGTGCAATATGCAGAACATAATTTGTTGCCTGAGGCAGAAAAAGCCTTTAATTTAACCGTTTTTTATGGCAAGGATGCGGATTGGGCGGAGGTGATCAATGCTTGTAAACGTTATCCAGTTTTTGCAGAAAAGCAGGTAGTGATTATTAAAGAGGCGCAGCACATGAATTCATTGGATAAATTAGTCTCCTATATTGAAAATCCATTGTCCTCAACGATACTTGTGGTGGCCCATAAGGACAAAAATTTAGATGGACGATTGGCTTTGGCCAAATTACTCAAAACCAAAGCAGTAGTTGTTAGTACAAAGAAAATGTATGACAACAAATTACCTGATTGGGTGAATCAATGGGTGGCAGATCATGGCTACCAAATCAACCCAAAGGCTGTTCAAATTATTGTGGATCATATTGGCAATGATTTAAGCAGGATTAAAAATGAGTTAGAAAAACTAATGGTAAACTTAGGGGATCGTAAAAAAATCACCGAGGACGATATTGAAAAATATATAGGCATCAGCAAAGAATTCAATGCCTTTGAATTTCAGGATGCCATTGCACATAAAAAATTCAGTAGGGCCATTCAAATGATTCAATATTTTGAATCTAATCAAAAAGCCGCACCCATTCAATTGATCCTTCCAACACTCTATGGTTTTTTCAGTAAACTATATGCTTTGTATGGCTTAGGAACCAATGACGAAAAAAGAATCATGGCGGAAGTTGGGTTGAATTTCTTTTCAATTAAAACAACTATAGCGGCTACTAGACATTATAATTATGCCAAAGTGGAACAAATACTTTTGTTAATTCACGAATACAATTTGCGTGTATTGGGCATCAATGATGCAAGTAATACAGACGGAGACTTATTAAAGGAATTGGTGGTGAAAATAATGTCCTAATCAAATTCTGATGTCGTAGTTGGCTAAAATTCTCGAAGCGGTTATTTTATCCTGACCTAGCTGATTTTTCAAAGCATCTAATCCATCGAATTTCACTTCACCTCTAATAAATTCATAGACCAAGACTGTAATAAATTGTTCGTAAATGTCTTGATCGAAATTAAAAATATTGACCTCAATTACTTTCTTTTGTCCATCCACAGTTGGACGAATCCCAATATTCATCATACCATCTAAAATGGCATGGTTGGTACAAACACCTTTCACTTTAACAGCATAGACACCGTTTGAGGGGATCAGCTTCTCCTCGTCATTGATATGTAAGTTAGCGGTAGGGTAACCAATGGTTCTGCCCAATTGATTTCCTCTAACTACAAATCCTTCAAATTGGTAAGCATAGCCCAGTAAATCATTGGCCTTTTTAATTTCATGTTCAGCTATATAATTCCTAATTAAAGTAGAACTTATAATCTCATTTTGGACCAGTTGTTCGTTGATTTCTTCCACTTGAAAATGCAATCTGGCCCCCATGGTTTTCAGCAAATCGATATTGCCATTTCTACCTTTCCCAAAATGATGGTCATAGCCTACAATCACTGTATTAGGCTTGAAATTTTGGTATAAAAAATCTTCCACATACTGCGCTGCAGTCATATTAGAGAATTGATAATCAAAATTGATGATCACAAGATGGTCAATTCCTGCAGCTTCTAACAATAAGATCCTTTCTTTGATATTGCTCAATTGCTTGATTTCTCCAGGAACAGAAGAAATAACCTTTCTTGGATGCGGATGAAAAGTAATGATGATGGTTTCGCCCTGTACTTTTTGAGCCAATTGCTTCATTCTTTGAATGATTTGCTGGTGCCCTTTATGGACGCCATCAAAAGCGCCCATTGTAACAATGGCGTCATTAAATTGGGGTAGGGAACTTAAATCGTAATGAACCTTCATCTTTATCTTGTAAATAAGGTACAAATGTAAAACAATTGTACCTTTGTTGTAAAATCAATTTATAGCCATGTCATTGTATGCTCAGCGCGGCGTTTCCGCTCAAAAAGAAGAAGTTCATGCCGCCATTCAGGATTTAGACCAAGGCTTGTATCCAAATGCTTTTTGTAAATTATACGCCGATTTTTTAGGGGGCAGCAAGGACCATATCAATATCATGCATGCAGATGGTGCTGGAACAAAAAGTATTTTAGCTTATTTATATTGGAAAGAAACTGGGGATGCGTCTGTTTGGAAAGGCATTGCCCAGGATGCAATTGCAATGAACTTGGATGATTTGTTATGTGTAGGTATTTATGATCAAATTTTATTCTCTTCTACGATTGACCGCAATAAATTATTAATCACTGGCGAAGTCATTAGTCAGGTGATCAATGGCACGCAAGCATTTTTTAATACGTTAAATGATTTTGGCGTACATATTGCTTTTTTAGGTGGTGAAACAGCAGATGTTGGAGATGTGGTAAGAACTATTGCGGTGAATGGAACGATGACAGCTAGATGGCCAAAATCAAAATTAATCACCAACGATTTAATTGCTCCAGGGCAAGTGATTGTAGGATTTTCAAGTTCCGGTAAAGCAAATTACGAAACAGAATATAATAGTGGATTAGGTAGCAATGGTTTAACCAGTGCAAGACATGATGTATTATCACATCATTATGCTACTGCTTTTCCTGAATCATTTGAGCCAACTTTAAAAGACGAAGTCGTTTATTTAGGGAAAAATAGGATGACGGATATGCTTTCTATAGAAGGTTTTGGTGAGATTAGTGTAGGTAAATTATTACTAAGTCCTACTCGTACATACGCGCCACTTGTGAAGGCTATTTTGACACAACATTTTGATGCAGTTAAAGGGATGATCCATTGCAGTGGTGGTGGTCAAACAAAATGCATGAAGTATTTGCCTGGCAATATGCGTATTGTAAAAAATAATTTATTTGACGCGCCTCCAATTTTTAAACTGATACAAGCCAATTCTGGTGCGAATAAAAAGGAGATGTATCAGGTATTTAATATGGGGCATCGTTTAGAAATTTTCACAGATGCAGTTGCCGCGGATAATTTAATTGCCATTGCAAAAGAATTAGGTATTGATGCGCAAATAGTTGGCCATGTAGAAGCTTCTGAAAAGAAGGAATTGATTTTAGAGGGAAGTTTTGGAAAGGAAGTATTTAGCTATTAATTTTAATCTATTAACACGAACTTTATGAGTGAAATTGTTGTACAAATTGAACATGCAAATATTTATCAAAGTGGTAGCCTTATTTTGCAAGATGTCAACTTGAATGTCCAAAAAGGTGAATTTGTTTACCTAGTTGGAAAAACTGGTACAGGAAAAAGTAGCTTGTTGAAAACTCTATATGGTGAATTGACTTTAACAGAAGGAGTAGGACAAGTAGTTGGGTTTAATTTAAAAGAGATGGATTGGAAAAAATTACCCTTTTTGAGAAGGAATCTAGGGGTTGTTTTCCAAGATTTTCAATTATTATCAGACCGAAATGTGAACGAAAATTTAAGCTTCGTGCTTAAAGCAACTGGTTGGCAGGATGAACAATTGATTCAACAAAAAATCGACGATGTATTGAATAAAGTAGGCCTTCAGAATAAGGGATTCAAAATGACTTACGAAATGAGTGGTGGCGAGCAGCAAAGAGTCGATATCGCTCGAGCGATGTTAAACGCACCTAAAATGATCCTTGCAGATGAACCAACAGGTAGTTTAGACCCTGAAACATCCGATGAAATCATGCAGTTATTATTCCAAATAGCCAAAGAGGACGGCACTGCCATTATCATGGCGACCCATGATTATATGGTCGTAAATAAGTTCCCAGCACGTACCCTGAAGACAGAGGGAGGTCGACTTGTTGAAAAGGGGTAGATTTTGTCCACATTTCAATCTAAAAACACCCATTTCCCTTGTCTTTTTGACCGATTTTTCTTATGTTCGCAGACAATTTAAAGCGTTACAAAAGTGAGATTAAAGTCATTAGAAATCAAGGGGTTCAAGAGTTTTGCTGATAAAACTATTGTCAGTTTTGACGAGGGTATAACTGGTATTATCGGGCCCAATGGTTGTGGTAAAAGTAATATTATTGATAGTATTAGATGGGTGATAGGGGAATCTAAGATTTCTGCATTAAGATCTGAGAATTTAGACTCATTGGTTTTCAATGGTTCTAAGACCAGAAATGCAAGTAGCATGGCCGAAGTGAGTTTGACTTTCGAGAATACAAAGAATTTATTACCAACAGAATTTAGCACCATTACAGTAACACGTCGTTACTACAAAAATGGTGAAAGTGAATATCGTTTAAATGATGTGTCTTGTCGTTTAAAAGATATCCATAATTTATTCATGGACACAGGTGTGAGTACAGATAGTTATGCGATTATTGAATTAGGAATGGTGGATGATATTATCAAGGATAAGGATAATAGTCGTCGTAAAATGTTAGAGCAAGCTGCTGGAATCACGATCTACAAGACAAGAAAAAAAGAAGCGAAGAATAAATTAGATGCAACTGAGCAAGATTTATCTCGTATCGAGGATTTGTTGTTTGAAATCAACAACCAATTAAAGACTTTAGAGAATCAAGCGAAAAAAGCAGAGAAGTATTTTGAGATTAAGAAAGATTACAAGGAAACTGCCATTGAATTAGCAATTGCTTCTTTGGAAGGTTTCAATTTAACTTATAAGGAATTAACAGAACAACAAGAAACTGAAACAGATAAGAAGTTTCAATTAGAAGCAACGATTGCTTTAGAAGAAGCTGCGCTTGAACAAGAGCGTGTGGTTTTCATCGAAAAAGAAAAGGACTTACAAAGCATGCAGCATGAGTTCAACGAGATGTTGCAGCATTTAAGAACAAAAGAGAATGATAAAAGTTTAGCAGCACAACGTTTAAATTATTTAAACGATAAAGAAAAAGGATTACAAGAATTTCTAGAGCGTGCCGAAGGTCAATTAAAGACAATTGGAGATTCAATTGAGTATACCAAATTGCAAGTCATTGATGAAGAAAAAATTTACAACGATTTTAAAAATAGGGTTGACCAATCGCATATTGAATTAACCAATAAGCGTGCACAATTTGATGATCAACGTGGCGTGTTGGACGGATTGCGTCAACAGTTTGGTCAAATCCAAAGAAATCAGTTTGAGGCAGAGAAGAAAGTGGCCGTATCAGATACTTCAATTCAAAATATTCAAAGAAGCCAACATCAATTAGATGAGGAGCAATTGCATAGAGCAGAGCAGGTAGCTGAACTCACCACACAATTAGCAACTAAAGAAGCTGAATTGGCTGCAAGTAAAGCACATTTAGCGGACTTACTAGCGCAAAATGAAACAGCGAAAGCAAGTATTTTTGAGACCCAAGAAGCTTTAGAAGCATTAAGAACGAAATTAGCCGAACAATCAAGGATATTAGACGCTAAGAAAAACGAATACGATTTATTAAAAAGCTTAGTGGACTCTATGGAAGGTTATCCAGAGAGTGTTAAATTCTTACACAAGAATACTGGATGGAACCACAACGCGCCAATTCTTTCTGACATCTTGTATGTTAAGGAAGCATACCGTACTGCTGTTGAAAATGTATTAGAACCTTATTTAAATTATTACGTAGTGAATGATTTAAAGGAAGGGATGCAAGCGGTTCAGTTATTGGATGAAAACAAAAAAGGCAAAGCCAAATTCTTTTTATTAGATCAATTAAATGGTGCTAAAGCAGAAGCTGCTCCATCTAACACGATTGCTGCATTATCAGTGATCGAGATTGATCCAAAATATGCAGCCTTAGCGAATCATTTACTAGGGAATGTATTTATTGCAGAAAAAGAAGCAGCTTTAGAAGCTGTTTCTTTTGGAATCATTTTAGAGAAGACTGGTAAATATGTAAAAGGTAAGTATACTTTAACAGGAGGAAGCGTTGGATTATTTGAAGGAAAGAAAATCGGACGTGCTAAGAATTTAGAAAAATTATTGGAAGACATTCAATCACAAGAAACAGTGGTGAATGAATTGAAATCTCAAATACAAGTGAAACACGAGTCTGTTTTACAGTACAATGAATTGTTGAAAGAACAAGAGATAAGAACGACAGAACAAAATGTCAATCGTTTAATCAATGATGTGTTTGCGAATAAGAATAGATTAGAAAACTTACAATCTGCACAAGTGGCTGCAGTGGCTAAGTTGGCAGAATTAGCAGAGAAAATTGAGCAAGAACATGCTTTAATTGGAGATACAAGAACGCAATTGACAGCATTGAATGTTTCATTGCAAACCACTCAGGCGCAATTGGGTGATATCGAATTGGCTTACCAAGCTGCGGAGCAAGCTTATCATTTAGCATCTGGTGAATTCAATGAAATGAATTTACAGTTGACAAAGCAGCAAAGTAAAATTGAATCATTGCAACAAGAAGTGATCTTCAAGGACAATCAATTGAATGATTTGCATGCGCAAATACAATCCAATACGGTTCAGTTGACAGAAGCTTCTTCTGCAATTGTGGAGAGCAACAATGAATTAGCAACAATTGAGACTGCCTTGGTTGAATTATTAAGAAATAAGGAAGCAGAAGAGCTAAAATTGAATGAAGCAGACCAAGCTTATTATACTTTAAGAACTGCCCTACAAGAAAAAGAAAGCAGTTTAAGACTTCAAGTGAAGTCTAAGGAAATAATGGATCAGTTAATTAATGAGATTAAGGATAAATTAAATAACTTAAAACTACAATTAGCTGGAACAAAGGAAAGATTAAGCGTGGAGTTTAAAGTGGAATTAGAAGAGATTTTAGATCTTGGAAGACAAACCGAAGCAACATTGGAAGAACTTCAGCAAGATGTGGAGAAAATGAAGAAGCGTTTAGAGAATATGGGTGAAGTGAATCCAACAGCGATTGAAGCTTACACCGAAATGAAAAAACGTTATGACTTCATCTTAGATCAAAAGAATGACTTAGTCACCGCGAAGGAGAGTTTGTTATTGACCATACAAGAAGTAGAAGCGACAGCCAATCAAGCATTCTTAGAAACATACAATACGGCTAGAGAGAATTTCCAAAGAGTTTTCAAAGCCTTGTTTACCGAAGAAGATTCATGTGACTTAATATTAGTAGATCCAACGAACCTTTCAGAAACTGCAGTAGAGATTGTGGCGAAACCTAAAGGTAAGCGTCCATCATCTATCACACAGTTGAGTGGAGGAGAGCGTACATTAACTGCAACAGCCATGTTGTTTGCGATTTACTTAATTAAGCCAGCACCATTCTGTATTTTGGACGAGGTGGATGCACCATTGGATGATGCCAATGTTGGTAAATTCACTCAAATGATTCAGAAGTTTTCTGATAAATCACAGTTCATTATTGTAACGCATAATAAGCAAACAATGAGTGCGGTGGATGTCATCTATGGTGTGACCATGCAAGAGCCTGGAGTAAGTAAATTAGTTCCTGTGGATTTCAGGAGCTTATCAGCATAATTTAATATCGCAGCAATGCAAATCATATAGCTTTAAGCGTTCTCGTTAGCAATTTCGGGGGCGCTTTTTTAATTTTAAAATTGATGTCTTGATCAAATCGGTACTTATATTATTCATTTTTTGTTTTCTCTCTTACTTGCCTTTTAGCAGAACACCAGACTATTTTGATAGTGTGACGACACCTGCCCTAATTGAAACAAAAAACGGTAAGGTGCAAGCGGTATTTCAAGAAGCAGGGAAGCAATATCAAGTGGTATTAGATCCAAGTAGCTACCAATCAAAGATTGGAACAAGAATCGAAATTAGGTATGAATTAAGTGCACCTCAACAGGCAAAAATCAATCAAGCAATAGGGTATTGGTTAGAGCCTAAAGAATTGCTAGGCGCTGTTTGTATTTTAATTGTCCTGCTCATTGCTGCTTATGCCACAACGCATCGCCCAGATGCCGCTTCCTTAAAAGAACAGATAGAATTCAAAAAAGAAGACACTGGAAAGTACGTCTAAGATTATTTAGCCAGAATACGCTTGATGTCTTTGTCGATATCGCGGTTCTTGATGGTTTCGCGTTTGTCGTATTCTTTCTTACCACGACCAATTCCAATCTCCATTTTTGCAAAATGCTTATCGTTAAAGAAAATGCGCAATGGCACAATCGTAAATCCTTTTTCCTTGGTTTGCGCTTCTATCTTTTTTAGTTCTCTTGCTGTTAATAACAATTTACGATCATGTACTTCTATGTGGTTATTCTTATTGCCATGAGAATAAGCATTAATGAACAAAGACCTGACCCATAATTCTCCTTTATCAAAAAAGCAGAAAGAATCATTGAAACTTACTTTACCAGCACGGATCGATTTAACTTCGGTTCCCATCAATACAATGCCTGCCACATATTTATCTTCTATCTGGTAGTTGAAATAGGCCTGCCTATTGTTTAATTCTATCGATTTGGGTGCTTTCGCCATAAAAAAATATCCCGATGTGCTACACCGGGATACAAAAGTACTATTTAAAATTGATTTCTTTTTGGCATTAGCTTCTGAACATAAAAGCAACCTCTGACAATTTTTGCTTCAGTTCTTTTCTGTCCACTATAAAATCAAGGAAACCGTGTTCCAATAAGAATTCAGAACGTTGGAAACCCGGAGGTAAATCTTTCTTGATGGTTTCTTTAATGACCCTAGGACCAGCAAAACCAATCAAAGCACCTGGTTCTGCAATATTTAGATCGCCTAACATTCCAAAGCTGGCAGAAATACCACCAAATGTAGGATCTGTTAATAAGGAGATGAATGGTAATTTGGCATCACTTAATTGAGATAATTTACCACTAGTTTTAGCCAATTGCATCAAACTGAATGCACTTTCCATCATACGTGCACCACCACTTTTACTAATGACTAAAAAGGGGAGTCTATGTTGAATACAATAGTCTACCGCACGGCTGAATTTTTCTCCCATCACACTTCCTAATGATCCCCCGATGAATTCAAAATCCATACATGCAACCACGTATCCTTCACCATTCATTTTACCAACACCTACACGCATAGAATCTTTTAAATCTGTTTTAGAATGGATCTCATCTAAACGTTTTTGGTAATTCTTTAGATCGGTAAAATTAAGTGCATCCTTACTTTTAATTTCATCAAAAAGTACAATAAATTCTTGGCTATCAAATAAGATGGCAAAATATTCATCACTACCAATACGATGGTGGTAATTACACTTGTCACAGATGTACAAATTTTCTTTCAATTCAGAACTAGTACAAATATGGTTACAGGTTGGACATTTCGTCCATAAACCTTCTGGCGTTTCTTTCTTGTCTGCAGTGGAAGTACTAATGCCTTTACGGATTCTTTTAAACCATCTTGATTTATCAGCCGCATCAGAATGGTTTAATTCTTCTCCAGTTAGGTTGACTTCAATATCTTCTTCTTTTTCACGCATAGGGGACTAATTTAAGCGTTTCTGTTAATACAATTTAAGTCGTCAAATGATTGCTCTAAACGTTTGATAAAAGACTCTTCGCCTTTTCTCAACCAAACTCTAGGGTCATAATATTTTTTATTTGGCTTATCTGCGCCCTCTGGATTACCCAATTGAGTTTGAAGATAAGCTTCGTTCTTTTTATAATAACCTAATACACCTTCCCAGAAAGCCCATTGTAAGTCGGTGTCTAAATTCATCTTGATTGCACCATATCCAATCGCTTCTCTAATTTGATTTTGAGGAGAACCAGATCCACCATGGAATACAAAATAAACTGGTTTTGGTGCTGTGCCTAAAGTCTTTTCGATATGTAACTGACTATTGTGTAAAATTTCTGGTTTCAATTCCACATTACCAGGACTATAAACACCGTGTACATTTCCAAATGCAGCAGCAACAGTAAATAAATTACCCACTTTTCCTAATTCAGTATAAGCGTATGCTACGTGTTCTGGTTGTGTATATAATTTATCATTTTCAATGCCACTATTATCAACACCATCTTCCTCACCACCTGTTACACCTAATTCAATTTCAATACCCATGCCTAATGGCGCCATGCGTTTAAAGAATTCAACTGAGGTTTGGATATTCTCTTCGATTGGTTCTTCAGATAAATCTAACATATGAGAACTGAACAAAGGTTGTCCATGTAATTTGTGGTATTTTTCACTCTCGTCAATTAAAGCACTGATCCATGGTAACCATTTTTTGGATGCGTGGTCAGTATGTAAAACAACAGGCACGTCATAAAATTTAGCAACCTGGTGTACATGTAAAGCACCTGCAATTGCACCTTGAATATTCGCTTGTAAATTATCATTTGGCATTCCCTTACCAGCAATAAACTGTGCACCACCATTTGAAAATTGAATAATAATAGGAGACTTTACTTTAGCTGCTGTTTCAATCGCTGCATTAATCGTATCTGTACCAGTCGTATTGACTGCTGGGATGGCAAAATTATTGGCTTTTGCATCGTAGTATAATGCTTCTAATTCTTTACCATGTAAAACACCCGATCTGTACTTATTCATTGTTTAATTATTGAGTAACAAATATACAATTTAAGCGCCAAACGGATGTTAGCTAGACCTTAAAATCCTGCTTAAATTAGTCTATAAATCCTTTAGATTTCATCCAATCATCATTGTAAACTTTACCAACGTACCTGCTTCCGTGATCATGGAATACGCAAACAACCACATCGCTTGGTTTCAGCTTCTCTTTCAATTGTAAAAGTCCTTGGAAACAGCTTCCTGCACTATATCCACAGAATAAACCTTCTTCCTTAGCAAGTCTTCTCGTCATCAATGCGCCTTCTTTATCTGCCACTTGTTCAAAATGGTCAATGACAGACATATCATAATTCTGAGGAACAAAATCTTCACCAAAACCTTCGGCAATATATGGATGCACATAGGACATATCCACTTCACCTGTTTGAAAATAATGGGTCAATAAAGAGCCTATTGGATCTATAGCCCAAACTTGAATATTAGGATTTTGTTCTTTTAAATATTTAGCTGTTCCAGTGATGGTACCACCTGTACCTGCAGTACAAACTAAGTGGGTAATTTTACCTTCGGTTTGACGCCAAATTTCTGGCCCCGTTGTTTCATAATGCGCTTGTCTATTAGCCAAATTATCATATTGGTTAAAGAAGTAGGAGTTAGGTAATTCTCCTGCCAATTTCCTTGCTACTGAATAATAACTTCTAGGATCTTCTGGTTCAACATTTGTAGGGCAGACGATCACTTCCGCACCCACCGCTCTTAAAATATCCATCTTCTCCTTACTTTGCTTATCGGTTGTGGTAAAGATGCATTTATATCCTTTCACCACTGCAGCTAATGCTAAACCCATTCCTGTGTTACCACTAGTGCATTCAATGATGGTACCACCTGGTTTTAATTTACCTTCTGCTTCGGCTACTTCCACCATTTTCAAAGCCATTCGGTCTTTGATAGAATTACCTGGATTAAAATAGTCCACTTTTGCCAAAATAGTTCCTGGAATACCAACGCTGACTTTATTTAGTCGAATGATTGGCGTATTGCCAATGGTTTCTAAAACGTTATTTAACCACATAAAATGTGTTGCTTTTATTGAGGGTGAAATTAAGTTAAAAAAACCTAATACTATTGGATGTTAGCAAAATTGCTTGTAATGATATCGCAGAATTTGGTATCAATCATTTTTTCAGCCAAAGCTATCATATTTGAAAATGCTTTTGCGTTGCTAATACCATGGCCAATAATCACGGGTTTGTTCACTCCTAAGACAGGGGTGCCGCCATAATTTTCGAAGTGGAAACGTCCAAAAAAGGAGTCCTTTTCTAGCCCCTGATGTGCAGCAGCATCATACATCGCTTCTGCAGTTTTCAAGATCACGTTACCAGTAAATCCATCACAAACAATGACATCTGCTTTGTCATTAAAGATATCTCTTCCTTCTACATTGCCTATGAAATGAACATGTGTGTTTTCTTTTAAGAATGGGTAAGTGGTTTGTGCTAATAAATTGCCTTTGCCTTCTTCTTCTCCAACATTTAATAATCCAACAGTAGGCGCTTCAATATTTAGAATATGTTTTGCGTATAAATTGCCCAAAATAGCAAACTGATTCAGTTGTTCAGGTTTACAATCCGCATTCAAACCAACATCCACAAGGATACCTGTTTTGCCATTTAATTTTGGTAAAAGCGTTGCGATAGTAGGCCTTAAAACGCCTTTAATTGGTTTGATGCTAAACATGGCACCAACTAACATGGCACCTGTATTTCCGGCACTTAAAAAGGCATCAATCTTGCCTTCGGCTAAATAGCGAAATCCAATTGCGATAGAAGAGTTGGGTTTTTCTTTTAAAGCCTTAGTAGGATGCTCATGGTATCCAATGACTTCTGGTGCATCTATTAAATGCAAAAAAGGTGAAGCAATCCCATGTTGCTGAAAGAGTACTTTCAACTGGGTTGCATCACCTATGCAAAATAAATTTTGTTGATTATTGGATAGATAATGTTGGACGCCTTTGACAGCTTCAAGTGGTGCAAAATCACCACCCATCATATCAATACCAATGTTCACTGAATGGTAAATTAAGCTTTTAAAGGTGCTTTCTCAGCTACTAATTTTCCTTTATAGAATAATTTTCCTTCTTGAACGTGCGCGCGGTGACGAACGTGGATTTCTCCAGTTGTACCATCTTTGCTTAATGTTACTTCTTGAGCAACATAGTGTGTTCTTCTTTTAGCGCTACGTTGTTGTGAGTGTCTGCGTTTAGGATTAGGCATCTCTTATTTTTTAAATTTTTAATCTATATTATTTTCTATTCTACTTTTAATCCATCTTTCCGTCTAGATCCTTGAACTGATCCAATCCTTTCCAAAGCGTTTTTGATGTTGCATCGGTAGGAGGGTTTTCATTGAAGAAATTGAGTTGGTCTATGACTTCTTGGTTACATGTTGATTTTCCTTTTTCATCCAATTTGCAAATATGTTGCAAAGGAACGCTAAGGCTAATAAATTCGTAAATCCAATTGGCTACAGACAAATGACTATCGTTACGGTCTAGGTAAAAAATGTCAGGATCTTCTTCTTCACTATTCATCTTATCGGCGTCATCAACAAGTTTTACAACTATATTGAATTCGTCCCAAAGTTGAACAGTAAGTGGATTCCCACATCTATCACAAATGGTATCAATGGTCCCGTCAATATCAAAATGCAATTGAATAAAACCAGAGTGCTTATCCAGAAGGAGCTTCACCTTAGTTTGACAATTACTGAAATCTTGTGGTCCAAAATCTAAAAAGAACTGATCCTCAATACGGTACTCGAACTCATGTTCTCCAGCTGTTAAGCCAACAAATGGAATTTCGAATGTCCTGTTATGGCCCATAACCGTACTTTAAGGGTTGCAAAGTTAGTAAAAATAGGTCAAAAGACAAAGTTTATACTAATTTTACTAGATAATTATTCTCTG